>CAMBOY010000195.1 GCA_945869245.1 Hydrogenophaga intermedia | reverse complement strand
CTGGGGTCGCTCACGGACCAGGCCCGGGCCGCTTCCAGGGCGGACTCGCCCACCCGCGCTTGCAAGGCCATCTGGATGGCGCGCTGGAACAGTTGTCCGTCGCGGCTGCGCCGCGCTGCGTCGAGCACCAGCGAGTAGGCCGCACCGGGGTCGCCGCGTTGGAGCGATATTTCTCCCAACAGCAGTTGGTAAAACAACTGGGCGTCTAGCGCCGACTTGGCCGACGCCGCCGAGGCGGGCTGGGTGGACGCAGGCGTTTGCGCCACGGCGGGCGCACCCCACAACAAGGTGCACAGGCCACACCAGCCCAGCCAGTGAGACAGTCGGGGCAGGCAAGACCGCAGAGCGGGCGCGAGCAAGGTGTTCATGGACTCATGATAATAGAAGCCCTCGCGCCTCGTGCGCCGCTTGAGCTTGCCCCATCCATGCCCGAATTGCCCGAGGTTGAGGTCACCCGCCGCAGTTTTGCCGACCGCATTGCGGGTGCCACCGTGCAGCAGTTGGCCATGGGCAAACCCTTGCGCTGGCCCTTGGGTTGCGACCCCGTCCAACTGCAGGGCGCACGGGTGCATGGGGTGAGCCGGCGCGGCAAGTATTTGCTGATGCACACCTCACACGGTGTGTTGCTGTGGCACCTGGGCATGTCGGGCAGTTTGCAGTTTGCGCCGGCGCTGCCGGCGCGTGGGGTGCACGACCACGCCGATCTGCGCACCGACTTGGGCGTCTTGCGTCTGCACGATCCGCGCCGCTTTGGCGCCGTGGTGTGGTGCCCTGACCTGGACGCGCCAGTGGCCCGCAAGCTCTTGGGTGGTTTGGGGCCCGAGCCGCTGACCGACGCGTTTGATGCCCAGGCATTTGCCCGTGCGCTCAAGCTCAAACGCGCCAGCATCAAGCAGGTCTTGCTGGCAGGCGACTTGGTGGTCGGAGTGGGCAATATCTACTGCTCCGAAGCCCTGTTTTTGGCCGGTATTCGCCCAACCTGCCGCGCCGATCGGGTCTCGGTGGCGCGCGCTGTGCGCTTGCACGCGGCCATTCGCAGCGTGCTGGAGCGCGCCTTGGCCATGGGCGGCAGCACCCTGCGCGATTTCAGCAATGCCCAAGGCCAGACCGGCTACTTTCAGATGGATGCCGCCGTCTACGGGCGCGCGGGCGAGCCGTGTCGCGCCTGCGGCACGCCAATCCGGCAGATTCGCCAAGGGCAGCGGTCTACCTTTTTCTGTCCAGTTTGTCAGGCGCGATGAGGCTCGGTGGTGCGCTTCGGGTCTACCATTGATACCTTCGTATTCATACATCAATTCCTGACATGAGCTTTGAGCAAGAAGTCCAGCGCCACGGGCAATGGCGCCGGGCCGTGGTGGAGCGCATGCAGCGCACCGAGCGCTTGATGCAAGAGCACGGCCTGGCCAGTGCCGACTTGTCGTCTTTGTTGCAGCGGCTGCAGCAGGTGGTGGCGCAGGACCGCATGGTGTTGGCGCTGACGGGGCCATGCGCCGATGGGCGGGCGGCGCTGATGCGCGCGCTGCTGGCCTTTGGCGACGCGCACTACCCGCCTTTGCCGCAGGCGCCCGCCCGCTGCCCCTTGGAGGTGTCGTTGGCCGCGGGAGCCGCCGCCTTGCGCCTGTTGCCGATCGAATCCAAGCAGTCGCCGTGGTCGCTGGCGCGCTGGCGCAGCGATATGGCCGCCTGGCAGGTGGCGGCGCTGGCCGACTCCGGGCCGCAGGCGCTGGCCGATGCGCAGTTGGCGGTGACACACACACGCCGGGTGTGTGCCGACGAGGCCCAGGTGCTGGGCTTTGGTGAGCCCACCACATCGCCGTCGGTGCTCGCCTTGCTGGCGGGCGCTGGCACCGACGTGCCACGCTGGCGCAGTGCGGGTTTGCAGTTGCCGCACCCGGTGCTGCAGCATGGGCTGACCTTGTGCGATCTGCCCATGCCGCAGGCGATGGGCACGGATCTGGAGCCGATCGAGGCGCCGCTGGCCGACGCGCGGGCGGTGTTGTTTGTGCTGTCGGCCGACACAGGGTTGACCCGCGCCGATGTGGAGTTTTGGCGCCGCTGCATCGAGCCTTTGCAGCACACAGGGCGTGCGGTGGGGGTGACCGTGTGTGTGGTGCAAACAGGCGACACGGCGCGCGCGGCCCTGGGTGTCGATGCGCTGCAGAGTTCGCGTGTGGTCGCGTCGGTGGCCCGCACGCTGGGGGTCGCCGCGCGCCAGATTGTGGTGCTGTCGTGGGACATGGCGGCGGGCGGTGGCGCACCCATGCGCCCAAGCGCGCTGGACGATGCGTTGGCACAGACCCTGGTGCAACCGGCGCGCGCCGCGCTGCAGGGCTTGTTGCGCCAAGACGTGGCCTTGGTGTTTCAGCAAGCGGCGCAGCGCGTGCAAGGGCGCCAACGCGATCTGATCGACCATTTGTTGGAGTTGCAGGCCCTGGCCGGCAAAAACACCCGGCTGTTGCAGCAAATGCGTTGGCGCGTGGGGCAGGAGCAGGCGCAGCTCGATGTGAGCGTGGCGCGGCTCACCCAAGCCCGCGACCGGCAGCAGGTGCAGTTGCGCGACCTGTTTGGACAGCTCGGACCGGTGCGCTTGCGCTCGCTGATGCAAGACCTCATGGCCGCCTTGTCCGACACCGGTGTGCGGCTGGACACCAAGGCGGTGTACCACCGCGCGTTTGACCAACTCATGACCGATGTGGAGCTGGCCGACGTGGCGATCCAGAACATGCAGCGCCAGGGGCTGGATTTGGCCGCTTTGTTCGATGGTGAGCAGGGCGCCCGGTTGGCCTTGGCGCCAGCACCCGATTTGCACACTTACCGCCAGCAACTGCGGCAAATCGAAAGCAGCCACGCGCAGTACCTGGGCTGGTCGGCTTTTGTGCACCGCTTAAAAAGTGGTTTTGGTATCCGGGTCGGGCAGACGCTCATGAACCGTTTGCAGTCTTTGTTCGACACCTTGCTGGGCGACATTGAGCAGTGGCACAAACAGGGGCTCGAGGCGATTGAGGGCAAGGTCAAGGAGCTGCGTCACCAATACGCCCGGCGTCTGGAGGCTTTGAACAAAGTACAAGACTCGGCGGCCCAGCTGGAGCGCGAAATGGCCGATTTGCGCGCGCAAAACCAGCGTCTCGACGACCTCAACGACGAGCTGCTGCAGCTGCACCGCGCGTCGATGCCCACGCCCGAGGGCGGTGTGCCGGCCGAGTCTGAGGCCATGCATGGCTGAGCGGCCGGAGTTGGCGGGCTTTGCCCCTGCCTTGATTGCGTGGCAGCGCCAACATGGCCGCCACGGTTTGCCATGGCAAGGTGGTACCGATCCCTACCGGGTGTGGCTGTCCGAGGTGATGTTGCAGCAGACCCAGGTGGCGGCGGTCCTGTCCTATTTCGAGCGCTTTGTGCAGCGCTTTCCCACGGTGCAGGCATTGGCTGGTGCCTCGCTCGACGATGTGTTGGCGCTCTGGAGCGGTTTGGGTTACTACAGCCGCGCGCGCAATCTGCACCGCTGCGCCCAGCTGGTGTGCGAACGCCATGGTGGCGTGTTTCCCGACAGCAGCGTGGTGCTGGCCACCTTGCCTGGCATTGGGCGCTCCACGGCGGCGGCGATCGCAGCGTTTTGTTTTGGCGAGCGGGTGTCGATCCTGGATGGCAACGTCAAACGGGTGCTCTCGCGCTTGCTGGCCTTTGGCGCCGATGTGTCGCAGGCGGCGGCGCAGCGGCAGCTCTTGCAGCAGGCGCAAGAACTGCTGCCCCAAGCCCCGTCGCATCCGGACATGGTGGCCTATACCCAAGGGTTGATGGATTTGGGCGCGACACTGTGCACCCGCAGCCGTCCGCAGTGCCTGGTCTGCCCGGTGCAAGCTCTGTGCCGAGCCCGGGAGCAGGGCGACCCCAGCCGGTTTCCGGTCAAGACCCGCAAGGTGGTGCGTCGCCACGAGGTGTGGAGCCTGCTGGTGCTGCAGCGCCAGGGCGACGGTGCGGTCTGGCTGGCGCAGCGCCCTGCCTCGGGTATTTGGGCCGGCCTGTGGGCGCCACCGGTGTGTGAGGGCGAGCGCTGGGACGCCGATGGCGCCGGGCTGTGGTCCGAGGCGCAGGCGCAAGAGGCGATCGTGCACCAGCTCACCCACCGCGAGTTGCGTTTGCAGCCCTGGCACCTGGTGGTGCCCGACCGTGTGCCAGCGCAGCGGGGTTTGGCGGGGGACTGGCACAGCGGCGACGCGTGGCGCCAGCGTGGCCTGCCGGCGCCGGTGCGGCGCTATTTGGAGCGGTTGGCGGGCTGAGCGGGCGGGCGCTCAGCCACCTCCCACGCCCTTGCCCCACAGCTCGGCGTCGCGGTGGCGGGCGCGGGTTGGCCATTGTTTGGCGAAACGGTGGGTGAGCTGTTCGGCCAGATAGACCGAGCGGTGCTGACCGCCAGTGCAACCAATGGCCACGGTGACGTAACTGCGGTGGTCGGCCAGCATCTCGGGCAGCCAGGCCTGCAGAAAGTCGTCGATGTGGTCGAGCATGCGCAGCACCGCCGCTTCGCGCTGCAAAAAAGTGATCACACCCGGGTCGCGGCCGGTCTGGTGCCGCAGATTGGCTTCGTAGTGCGGGTTGGGCAACATGCGCACATCAAACACGTAGTCGGCGTCCATGGGAATGCCGCGCTTGAAGGCAAACGATTCGAACACCAGCGTCAAGCGCGCCTGCTCGGTGGACAGCCAGGCCTTGACCTCGCTGCGCAACTGGGCGGCGCGCAGCAAGCTGGTGTCGAGCACATGGGCGCGTTCGCGCAAATTGGCCAGCAGATCACGCTCTTGTTCGATCGCGTCGACCAAGGCCTGGTGCTCGTCGCCACTGGCGCTGGCCCGCAGCGACAGCGGGTGGCGCCGCCGGGTTTCGGAGAACCGGCGCACCAGGGTGTCGGTGGTGGTTTCCAGAAACAGACATTGCAGCTTCACTTCCCCCAAGTGCCGTTGCAACATGTCGTGCAGATGGTCTGGCAACTGGTGCAGGTGGTTGGCGCTGCGCACGTCCATGGCCACCGCCACGCGTGGGGTGCGGTGGGTAAGCTCCAGCCGCACAAAGTCGTCGAGCAACTGGGGAGGCAGGTTGTCGACGCAGTAGTAGCCGCTGTCCTCCAGCGCGTTGAGCGCCACCGATTTTCCAGAGCCGGACATGCCGGTGATCAACACGAGTTGCATGGGAGCTTTCAGACGTGCAGCAGCTCGCGGGCGTGTGCCAGCGACACCGCCGAATCGAGCTTGCCGTCGAGCATGCGGGCGAGTTCGCGTACCCGGTCTTCACCATGGAGTGCCGTGAGCTGGCTCACCGTGCGCCCGTCGTGCAGCCCTTTGCTGACGCGCCAATGCTGGTGCCCGCAAGCGGCCACCTGGGCCAGATGGGTCACCGCCAGCACTTGCCGGTCGGCGCCGAGCTGGCGCAGCAAAGCGCCCACGGTGTGCGCCACCTGGCCGCCAATGCCGGCGTCCACCTCGTCAAAAATCAAGGTGCTGGCGCTCCCGAGCTGGCTGGTCACCACCGAAATGGCCAGGGCGATGCGCGAGAGTTCACCACCCGAGGCGACCTTGCCCACTGGCTTGGGGCTGGCGCCCGGGTGGCCGGCCACCAAAAACTCCACCGATTCGGCGCCCACGGCAGCAATGGCATCCAGAGGGTGCAGGGCCACGTCAAAGCGTCCACCGCTCATGCCCAAGGTCTGCATGGCGTGTGTCACCGCGGCGGCCAAGTCGTGTGCCGCGCGCTGGCGCTGCTGGGTCACGGCCTTGGCCTGTTGGGTCAGCGCGGTGTGTAAGCGTTTGGCCTCTTGTTCTAGTGCTGCGATGTCTTGGGCGCTTTCCAGGCCCTGCAGATCCGTCTGCCAGCGCTGCCAGAGAGCGGGCAATTCGTCGTTGCCGCAGCGGTAGCGCCGCGCCAGCGACATCCACAAAGCCAGCCGCTCGTCGA
>CAMBOY010000194.1 GCA_945869245.1 Hydrogenophaga intermedia | reverse complement strand
TCGTCGAGCACGCGCTGCAGTTGCACGGCGTCGTCGCGCACCTGCGCTTCGCTTTCGCCTGCAATGTCCACCGGCAGCAGGTAGTTGGCCGCACCCAGCTGCACGCCGTGGCCAGCGAAATAAAACAGCACTTCGTCGCCGCCTTGCAGCTGGCCGCTGAAGGTGCGCAGCGCGGCTTGCATGTCTTTTTGGGTGATGTCGGTGCGCAGCGTCACTTGGTAGCCCACAGCGCGCAGGCTGTTGGCGATGCTGGTGGCGTCTTCCACTGCGTTGGCAAGTGCCGGTACGTGACGGTATTGGTTGTTGCCCACCACCAGCGCCAGCCGGCGCCCTTGGCGCGCTGTGGCGCGGTGTTCGGATGCGGGTGGTGTGCTGGCTTGCGCGCTGGGGGTGGCGTTGGTGGGCGGCGCTGTGGTCTGGGCGGAGGCCGCAGGAGGCGTTGCCGCCGGGGCCGTGGGTGCAGGCGCTGCAGCCAGGGCAGGGGCACCCGCTGGTGTGTCCAGCAGGGCCATGTTGGCGCGGGCCAAGCGTTTCACACTGGGCGAATAGTCGCTGGCATCGATCAGCGATTGGTAGAGCTGGCGAGCGCGGGGCACATCGGGCGGCACGCCCAGGCCGTTGTGGTGCATCCACGCCAGGTTGTGGATGGACGAGGCGTCTTTGCTGAAGGCGCCGAGTTCCAGCCAGTATTTCGCTTCTTCTAGGTCTTTTGTAATGGAGCCGCAGCCGTTCAACAATGCGTAGCCGGCATAACCAAAGTGAATGCCCGCGGTGGGTGCGCTGTTTTTGCCGACGATGCGCTCCACGGTTTTGGCGCGCTCGATCAGCCCCACGGGCTGGCACGGTTGCCCGTCAAAGGGGTTCATGGGCAGGCCCTGCGGCGCTTGCGCCTGGGCCGCCCACGGCGCCAAGATCAATAGCAAGCACGCGGTCAGGCAGCGCCGCCATGCCAAACAGACCGGATGGGTGTGGGTGGGTGATGCCATGGTGTGGTTTTGCGGGTTCAAACGGTGCTCTTTGGCGCGGCGGAGCACCCCAAAAGCGCGATCGCGAGTGACAATAACAAGGCAGATACTGCCACAACTGCAGTTTTGTTGCTTCTGGCGTTTCTGTTGGTTTGAACGCAGAAGGCTTCTAATAGAGGATTCGACATGCTTGTCACTTTGGTCGGCTTCGCTTTTTTCTTTGGTGTGTTGCTCAGTCGCTTCGGGCTGCCACCGATGGTGGGTTTTTTGGTGGCTGGCTTTGCCTACAACGTGGCAGGGTTTGACGCCCCCGAGGGATTGCAGCTGGTGGCCGACCTTGGGGTGACGCTGCTGCTGTTCACCATTGGCTTGAAACTGGATTTGCGCGGCTTGGCCAAGGTCGAGATCTGGGGCACTTCGCTGGCGCATGTGGTGCTGTCCACGCTGTTTTTCACTGGCGTGATCTGGCTGGGCAGTGTGTTGTTTCCCATTCCGCTGTTTCAGCTGTCACTCACCGCCATGGTGATTCTGGGTTTTGCCCTGTCGTTTTCCAGCACGGTGTTTGCTGTCAAGGTGCTGGAGGACAAGGGGGACATGACGGCGTTTTACGGCAAGGTGGCGATTGGCATTTTGGTGATGCAAGACGTGTTTGCCGTGGCGTTTCTGGCCGTGAGCGAGGGCAAATACCCCACCATTTGGGCGTTGAGTGTGTTTTTGTTGTTGTTGCCCGTGGTGCGCAAGCTCATCTTCAAGTTGCTGGACTCGGCTGGGCATGGCGAGCTGTTGGTGCTCAGTGGCCTGTTTTTTGCGCTGGGTGCCGGCTACGAGTTCTTCACCCTGGTGGGCCTCAAAGGCGATTTGGGTGCGCTGATACTGGGCGTGGTGATCGCCAGCCACCCCAAGTCGAGCGAGCTGGCCAAGTCGTTGTTCAGCTTCAAGGAGCTGATGCTGGTGGGCTTCTTTCTGTCGGTGGGCATGCAGGGCCTGCCCACCTGGCCGGTGCTGTTGACGGCTTTGGTGCTGTGCCTGTTGCTGCCGGTCAAAACCATGCTGTATTACGCCATTGTGGTGCGGTTTGGCTTGCGTGCCCGCACGTCCTTGTTTGCCTCGTTGAGTCTGGCCAATTTTTCCGAGTTCGGTCTGATTGTGGCGGCCTTGGGTGTGGCGCAAGGCTGGCTGTCGGTGGACTGGCTGATTGTGGTGGCGATTGCGGTCAGTGTGAGTTTTGCGTTTGCCTCGCCGTTCAGTTTGGGGTCCGAGAGCGCGTACCAGAAGTTCAAGCGTTTCTGGGACCGGTTTCAAAAAATCAATCTGCACCCCGGCGACCAGATGCTGCACACCGGCGACGCCAAGGTGCTGGTGCTGGGCATGGGCCGGGTCGGTTCGGGCGCTTACGACGAACTCAACCGCCTGTGGCCCGACTTGGTGCTGGGCATCGAGCACATGCCGGAAAAAGCCGCTGCGCACCGAGCACAAGGCCGGCAGGTGAAAGTGGGGGACGCCACCGACACCGATTTTTGGAGCGCTGTGAAGGCGGCCAACCCCAAAGAGCTGATTGTGCTGGCCATGCCCAGCCACCACAGCAATGTGGTGGCGGCCCAGCAAATTCGGCAGGCTGGCCTCAACTGCCAAGTGGTGGCGATTGCCAAGTTCGACGAAGAAGTGTCCGAACTCGCCGAGTTGGGGGTGCCGGCTTTTAACATGTACGGCGAGGCCGGTGTGGGCCTGGTCAGGCACGCCATGGACATCGTGGGCGATCGTTATTGAGGTCTTGGCATGCGGAGGGTGGAGGCCGTCCTATGCGGTTTCCTCCGAGTCGCGCGGACGACAGGCACGGGCATGGCGTACAGTTCGGTCCCTTATGAATGCCCCGACCTATTCCCGCGCGCGTCCGGCCATTGGCGTGGACGTGGTCATGCGCCGCGAGCCGGTGTCTGGCCCCATGAGCCGCTGGCAGCCCTGGCGCTGGGTGCTGGCCGATGTGCAGGTCACCCAGGCGCCGCACGAGGTGAGCGGCCCTGCGCCGGTGCCCGCCGCGCCGGTTCTGGCGCAGGCCACTGAGGGCGCGCAAGCGCCCGAGGGCAGCCAGCTGTGGTTGCACACCGGTTTTCGGGTGGAGCTGTTTCGCGACGATGCCGAGGGCTATTTCCTGAATCTGGAAAGCCCCCAGCCCTGCTTCTGGGTGTTTTGGCGCGCCGACGACGAGCGCCTGCACGACGGCGAGCCCATGGCCATGCCGCAGATCGTGACCCTGAGTTACCACGACGCCGGCCGCTGGCTTGACGCCCAAGAAAAAGTGGACCAAGTGCCCGCCCCCGACGTGGTGGTGGACTGGTTGCGCGGCTTCGTGTCCGAGCACTATGTGCAAGAGCCCAAGCGCCGCAAGCGACCCGAGAGCTTCAAGCCACTGACCGACCGTTTTGGGCAGCCGGCGCGGGTGTCCACCGACAAACCGGGCCGGGGGCCAGGCCATGGCTGAAGACAATTTTTTCTCGCGCTGGTCGCGCCGCAAGGTGCAGGCCAAATCGGGTGCTCCCTTGCCGCCCGAGCCGCCTGCGCCCGCACCCATGGCGGCCCGCGCGCCAGCCGCTGCGGTGGCCGCAACGGCGCAGCCGGCAGCCAGCGCTGCGCCCACGGTGAGCGAACCGGTGCCACCAGCGGCGCCCGCCGAGCCAGCGCCCACCCTAGACGACGCGCTGCGCTTGACGCCGCAAGACGACTTCAGCCGTTTTGTGGCCCGCGACGTGTCGCCCGAGGTGCGCAACGCGGCGGTGAAAAAGCTCTTTGCCGACCCGCATTTCAATGTGATGGACGGGCTCGATATTTACATCGACGACTACTCCAAGCCCAGCCCGCTGTCGAAGGTGGAAATGGCCAAAATGGTGGGCGCGCAGTTCCTGAAACTGGTGGACGACCCCAACGCGCCCAAGACACCCGCCAACGCATCACCCCAGCCCGCGCCACAACCGGTCGCCGCGCCTGCCGAAGCCGAAGCCAGCGCTGCGCCCACCGAGGCCGCCGACGCCCCCAACGCGGCCGAGCCCGCCAGCGCCATCGAAGCCTCCCACACCGACCCCGACACCCCGGACCCCGACCATGACCACCACCCTGATTTGCAACTGCAACCGGACCATGCCGCTCAACGCCCAGGCCCTGGGCACGGCGCTGGATGAGTCGCTGACCGAACACACCGCGCTGTGCCGGCGCGAGGCCGGTGCGTTTCAGCGCGCCGCCAAGAACAGCGACACCCTGGTGGTGGCCTGCACCCAAGAGAGCCGCTTGTTCACCGAGCTGTCCGAGCAGACCGAAGGCGCGGTGCCGCTGGACGTGCGGCCGATCCGTTTTGTGAACATTCGCGAAACTGGCGGGTGGGGTCGAGAGGCCGCGCAGGCCACGCCCAAACAGGCCGCGCTGCTGGCCGCCGCCGCCTTGCCCGACGCCGAGCCGGTGCCCACCGTCACCTACCGCAGCGCGGGCCGCTTGCTCATCATTGGCGCGCTGGAAGCGGCTGAGCAGGCTGCCGCCCTGGTGGACGACACGTTGGACGTGACCATCTTGGCGCAAGGCGGCGCGGGCATGCAGGCGCGGCGCTACCCGGTGCTGGCTGGGCGGCTGCAACGCCTTTCAGGCTGGCTGGGCGCGTTTGAGCTGCAGTGGACCAAGTCCAACCCGATCGATCTGGACCTGTGCACCCGCTGCAACGCCTGTTTGCAGGCCTGCCCGGAAGACGCCATTGGGCTGGACTACCAAATTGACCTGGACCGGTGCACCGGCCACCGCGCCTGTGTGAAAGCCTGTGAGGCGGTGGGCGCCATCAACTTCCAGCGCGAAGCCGAAACCCTGGACGACAAGTTTGACTTGGTGCTGGACCTGCGCGGGCAGCCGGCCTTTACCCAGCACGCGCTGCCGCAGGGCTATGTGCACCTGCCGCAAGGCCTGCAGGGCGCGAGCGCGGTGCAGGCGCTGCTGCAGCTGCGTGACCGGGTGGGCGAATTCGAGAAACCGAAGTTCTTCACCTACAAACAAAAGTTGTGCGCCCACGGTCGCAACGAACAAGTGGGCTGCAACGCCTGTGTGGACATTTGTTCGGCGTCGGCGGTGAGCAGCGACCTCAAGCGCAACCAGATCGTCGTCAACCCCAATCTGTGTGTGGGCTGCGGCGCTTGTACCACCGCCTGCCCCACCGGCGCGCTGAGCTACGCCTACCCGCGTGCCAGCGAGCAGGGTGTGAAGCTGCGCGCCGTGCTGTCGGTGTTCCACAAGGCCGGTGGCCGCAACGCGGCGCTGCTGCTGCACAGCCAAGAGGCCGGCACCGCCCTGGTGGACGATCTGGGCCGTGCCGCCGCGCTCGACCGTTCGGTGCGCGGTGTGCCGGCGCGCGTGATTCCGCTGCCGCTGTGGCACGCCGCGTCCGCCGGCATTGACCTGTGGTTGTCGGCCTTTGCCTTTGGTGCCAACCAGGTCTGGGTGCTGGTCACTGGCGAAGAAGCGCCGCAATACGTGGCGGCCCTGCGCGAGCAAATGGCGGTGGCCGAAGCGGTGGTGCAAGGCCTGGGCTACAGCGGTGAGCATTTCCGCGTGATCGAAGCGCGCGATGCGCGCGATCTGGTGGCGCTGGACGCCGCTCTGGCGGCGCCAGCCGCGCAAGGCGTGCAGCAGCGCGCGAGCTTTGCGGTGCAGCCGGAAAAACGCGCCACGCTCGATCTGGCGCTGGAGCATCTGCTGCAAGACAGCGCCAAGAACACGCAGCGCACCAGCGCCGAGGCGATTGTGTTGCCCGCTGCATCGCCCTGGGGCACGCTGCAGCTCAACCGCGACGCTTGCACCTTGTGCATGAGTTGTGTCGGCGCCTGCCCGGCCGGCGCGCTGCAAGACAACCCCGAACGACCGCAGCTGCGCTTCATCGAAAAGAACTGTGTGCAGTGCGGCTTGTGCGCCAAGACCTGCCCGGAAGACGCGATCGCGCTGGCGCCGCGTCTGCTGCTGGGTGAGGCGCGGCGCCAACCGCGGGTGCTCAACGAAGCCAAGCCCTTTGAATGTGTGC
>CAMBOY010000193.1 GCA_945869245.1 Hydrogenophaga intermedia | reverse complement strand
ACCCAAGCACTGGAGCGCGAAGCGCAACGTCTGGTGGCGGTGCTCGAAGCCGGCCGGGTGCAATCGCGCTTACAGGGCGTGGCGGTGAGCTGGGAGCCGACCGCCGACGGGTTTCGCTTGATCGGCGTGCCGCGCACCACCCAGACAGCCGACGCGTTGGACCAGCCCCGGCGCTGGTTGCAAGCCGGCCTGAGCGCGCGCGTCACTGAGCCCGCCAACACGCAGCGCCTGACCCTGGGGCCCGAACCCCTGATTGGCGCACAGCGCCTGCTGCTGCAGCAGGGCGACGCGCGCCTGTGGATCGCCACCGACGGTCTGGGCCCTTTTGCCTGGCAGCGCGAAGCGCCATGACCCGCCACACCAGCACGCGCGGCTTCACCCTGCTGGAGGTGCTGGTGGCATTGGCCATTCTGGCGCTGGCCTTGGGCGCCGGCATCCAAGCCTCGGGCGCGCTCACGCGCCAGGCCGAGCGCCAAACCGAGCAATGGCTGGCCCAGCTGTGTGTGGAAAACAGCTTGGCCGAACTGCGCTTGCTGCGCCAATTGCCCGACACCGGCGACACCGAGCTGAGCTGCGAGCAAATGGGCCGCAGCTTTGTGGTGCGCTTGCAGGTGCGGCCCACACCCAACCCGAACTTTCGGCGGGTGGACGCCAGCGCCCGCCGCAGCGGTGGCGACGGAGCCACCACCCTGCTCGGGTTTTCCACCATCGTGGGGCGGTTCTGATGCGCGCGGCCCGGGGCTTTACCCTGATTGAGGTGCTGGTGGCGCTGACCATCATGGCCATCATGGCGGCGCTGGGCTGGCAGTCGATCGACACCATGGTACGCACCCAAACCCTGACGCGGGAACAAAGCAGCAGCACCCAGCGCCTGTCGGCCGGCTTGGAGCAATGGGTGCGCGACCTCGACGAGCTGCAAGCCGACGCCTCGCTGTCGCCGGGCCTGCAATACGACGGCCTGGTGCTGCGACTGGTGCGCCGCGATGGCGCCGACACCGCCAGCGCCAGCACCGGTCTGCGGGTGGTGGCCTGGGCGGTGCGCCCGGGCGCCGAACGCGCCGAATGGACGCGTTGGCAGTCCCCGCCGGTAACCGACAGCGCGTCCTTGCGCCAAGCCTGGGAGCGCGCTGGCCTGTGGGCGCGCGGCGGCAACACCGCCAGCGCGCAAGGCGACAGCGCCACCGCGGTGGCCACGGCTGAGGGCTGGCAAGTGTTTTTTCACAGGGGTGGCAGCTGGGTCAACCCACAATCGGCGGCCGACGCCGGTGGCGTTGGCGGTGGCGCCCCAACGGCGCTGCCCGATGGGGTGCGGGTGGTGCTCGACGGCCTGAACGCACCTGGCCTGTCTGGCCGCCTGCAACGCGACTGGGTGCAACCCGGTCTGATTCCGTCGCGCTCATGACCCCGCCCGCGCCGCTCCCATCACAGCGTGGCAGCGCCTTGCTGCTGGCCATGCTGACCGTGACCCTGGTGGCCACGTTGGCCGCAGCCAGCCTGTGGCAGCAGTGGCAAGCCGTGGCGGTGGAACAAGCCCAACGCCAGCGCACCCAAGCCGCACTGATTCTGCAAGGCGCGCTCGACTGGGCCCGGCTGATCCTGCGCGAAGACGCGCGCGCCAACCAGCGCGAGGGCAACCCCGACCACCTGGGCGAGCCCTGGGCCACGCCACTGGCCGAAGCGCGGCTGAGTACCTTCTTGGCGGCCGACGGCAACAGCGAAGGTCTGCCAGACGCCTTTTTGGCTGGCGAGATCCGCGACATGCACGCCTGCCTGAATATCCTCAACCTGGTACCAGCCAACGTGCAGTCGGCGGACGAGGCCGAGATATCTCCGCTGGAGCTGGGCAGCCTGCGCCGGCTCTACCGGGAACTCGGCCTGCCGGTGGCCGAGGCCGAGGTCGCCGCCGAACGGCTGCTGCGCATCACCATGGCCGCGCGCGACCCGCAAGCGCTGCCGACCACGCTGCGCCCGCAGCGCCTGGGCCAGCTGGCGTGGCTGGGCATCAGCCCACAAAGCCTGCAACGGCTGGAGCCGCACCTGTGTGTGCTGCCAGGCGACACCAAAATCAATGTCAACACCGCGTCGGAGACCGTGTTGATGGCCAGCCTGCCGGGACTCGACCTCGCGGGCGCGCGCAGCCTGATCCAGGCGCGCGAGCGCCAACCCTTTCGCAACCTGAGCGACGCCCAAGCGGTGCTGCCCGGTATCGACCGGGTGATGGTCAGCGACCGCTTTGATGTGCGCAGCGATTTCTTTGAAGTGCGGGGCCAGCTGCGCCTGGACCAGTCGGTGGTGGCCGAACGCTCGCTGGTGCAGCGCCAAGGCCTGGAGATTCGGGTGCTGTGGCGCGAACGGTACTCGACCCAAGCGCCATCCTCCTAGAATCGGCCATGGCCACCCGCTGGCTTGTCCATCCATACCCGATTGCCTGTGCTGATCCTCACGCCCGCTTTTGCCAACGACACCGCCGCCGTCCCCACGTGTTGGGACTGGGTGCGCAGCCCCGACGGCGCACAAGTGGTGGCGCGCGGCTCTGACCCCGCCAGTGAACTGCCCAGCGACGCCGACTGCACCCTGGTGCTGCCGATGCGCTGGGTGTCGTGGCAGCGGGTGCAATGGCCCAAAGTGTCGGGCGCGCGGCTGCGGGCCGCGCTCGACGGCTTGCTAGAAGACCGCCTGCTGCAAGACACCGAGCGCCTGCACTTTGCCCTGCCCGCCGACCTGCGCGCTGGCGCCGCCACCTGGATCGCCTGCTGCGAGCGGCAGCGGCTGCAGCAGTGCCTAGAAACACTCCACCAAGCCGGGCTATCGCCCACCCGGATCGCGCCCAGCCTGTGGCCCACCGACACCGGCGCGGCGGTGGCGCGCATCGCGGCGGCCGACGGTCACCACCCCTGGCTGTCGCTGGCCACCGACAGCGGCTGCGGCCACTGGCCCTTGGCCGCAGCCGCGCCACTGCTGGAGGTGCTGGGCCTGCGCGAACACGCGGTGCATTGGTCGGCCGACGCGGTGAGCGTGGCGCGGGCCGACGCCGCGCTGGATGTGCGCTGCACCATTGAATCGAACGAGAGCTGGCTGCTGCGCACGGCCAAGAGTCCCTGGAACCTGGCACAGTTCGAGTTCAGCCAGACGGCCAACCGGCGGCGCCAACAGCGCTGGCGCGAGGCCTGGCGTACGCTGCGCCACGACCGCGCGTGGCGGCCTCTGCGCTGGGGCATAGGGGCGCTGTTGCTGGTGCAGCTGGTCGGGCTCAATGTGCACGCTTGGCAGCTCAAACGCGAACTGCACCTCGCCCAGGCCCAGCAACGGCAAGTGCTGCAGGCGCAGTTCCCCTCGGTCACCCTGGTCATCGACCCGGTGCTGCAAATGCAACGCGAAGTGGACCGCCTGCGCCAAAGCAGCGGCGCCGTCGGTCCAGGCGATCTGGAGTCGCTGCTGGCCACCCTGGGGCAAGCCGCTGCCACCACACCCTGGCCGGGGCTGTGCGCCATCGACCACGACGCCAGCAGCACCCGCTTGGGTGTGGAAGCCTTGGGCAGCGCCGCGCTCAGTGACTGGCAATCCCGCTTGCAGGCCGCAGGCCTGTCGGTGCAGACCGAAGACCAATCGCTGGTGGTGCGCCCATGAGCGCCACCGGGCCGTTCCCACGGTGCTCAGTACCGCAGCGCGCAGCACGGAGGGCAGTCCAGTGAGCAACAAGCACCGCATACAGGCCTGGACGCAGCGCTGGCAACAACTGAGCGAGCGCGACCGCCGCGCCATCGGCTGGGGCTCGGGCCTGGTGGGCTTGGCCCTGCTGTGGTGGGTGGCGCTGGCGCCAGCGCTGGCCACCTGGCGCGATGCGCCCAGCCGCATTGCGACCGAGCGGGCCACGCTGCAGCGCCTCAAGAACCTGGCACAGGAAGCGCAAACCCTGCAAGCCCAAGCGCGCGCACCCAGTGACGCCTCGGCCTTCGACCGGCTGCGCCAGGCCAGCGCTGCGCTGGGCGACAGCGTGCAACTCACGCCACAGGGCGACACCGTGCTGGCGACCCTGACGGCGGTGCCGGCCGAGCGCTGGACCCCGTGGTTGGCCCAGGTGCGGCTCAACGCGCAACTCAAACCCGCCCAAGTGCGTTTGCGTGCCGAGCCCGACGGCAGTTGGAGCGGCACGCTGGTGTTTGCCGCCACCGCACCATGAGCACACGGCTGGCCGTCTGGGGTGCTGCACTCGGCCTGGGCGCCGCTGCGCTGCTGTTTGCGCCCGCCAGTTGGCTCGCGCAGGGGGTGGCCCAAGCCACCGGTGCGCGGATGCAGTGGCCCAACGCCAGTGGCACGGTGTGGCAAGGCCAAGCCGACTGGCTGCTGAGCGCCGGCCCAGGCAGTGCCGAGCACAGCCAAATACCACAAGGGGTGCGCTGGTCGCTGCGCCCGCGCTGGTCCGATGGCCCAGCTCTGGGTGTGCGTCTGTGGCTGCCCTGTTGCGCCAGCGAGCCACTGCAAGGCGGTGTGGCCTTGGGCTCGGCGGGTCTGCGCTGGTGGCTCGATCCGCACCACAGCCGCTGGCAAACCCAGTGGCTCAGCGGCCTGGGCACGCCGTGGAACACCCTGCAGCTCGACGGTGCCCTGCAGCTGCAGCTCAGCGCCTGGCAGGGCCAGGTGGCGCGCCAGCGCGCCAGCGCCAGCGGCGAACTCAACGCCCAGGTACAAGACATGGCGACACGCCTATCGACCCTGCGGCCAGTGGGCAGTTACGCGCTGCAGCTGCGCAGCACGCCCGAACGCAGCACCCTGGAACTCAGCACCTTGCGCGGCGATCTGCAACTACAAGGGCAAGGCCAGTGGGTGGGTGGGCGGCTGCGCTTCACGGGCGAAGCCAGCGCCAGCCCAGACCGCGAGGCCGCGCTGTCGAACTTGCTCAACATCATTGGCCGACGGCAAGGCAGCCGCTCGGTGATTCAGATTGGTTAGGATGAAACCCATGACAGCCCTTAAGCCTCCTCGCCGCACCTGGTCTCGCGCCGTGCACGCCATTGTGTTGGCGGCGGCGTTGGCTGGCGCCGCGCAAGCCCAGTCGCGGCGCGAAGAACCGGTGAGCCTGAACTTTGTCAACGCCGACATCGAGGCGGTGGCGCGCACCCTGGCCACCATCAGCGGGCGCAGCGTGGTGGTGGACCCGCGCGTCAAAGGCACCATCACCCTGGCCACCGAGCGCCCGGTGGCGCCGTCGCAGGCGCTGCGCCAGTTCGGCACTGCGTTGCAGCTGCAAGGCTTTGCGCTGATCGACAGCGACGGCCTGTACAAAATTGTTCCCGACGCCGACGCCAAGCTGCAAAGCGGCACGGTCAACGCGGGGGCGACCAGCGCCTTGCCGGTAGCCAATCAGGTCGTCACGCAGATCTTCACCCTCAACCACGAAAACGCCAACAACCTGGTGCCGATCCTGCGGCCGCTGATCTCGCCCAACAACACCATCAACGTCAACCCCGGTACCAATGCGCTGGTGATCACCGACTTCGCCGACAACCTGCGCCGGCTCGGCCGCATCATCGCGGCCTTGGACGTGGCCAACGCCACCGACGTGGAAGTGGTGCCGCTGCGCCACGCGGTGGCGGCCGATCTGGTGCCACTGCTGCAAAGGCTGATCGAGTCCGGCTCCGGTGGCACCGCTGGTGCCCCGATCCAAGGTCAGACCGACAGCGGGGTGCGCAACACCTTGTTGGCTGAGCCGCGCAGCAACAGCCTGGTGATCCGCGCGGCCAATCCGGCGCGGCTCTCCTTGCTGCGCTCCTTGATTGCGCGACTGGACACGCCCAGCTCGGGCAGCGCCAGCGGCAACATCCATGTGGTCTACCTGAAAAACGCCGACGCGGTGGCACTGGCCACCACCTTGCGCGCCGCGCTGGCGGGCGAAGGTGGCGGCGCGGCAGGTGGTGGTGCAGCGGGCACAGCGCCCCGGCCCACCGCTGGCGGCAGCGGCAGCGGCGGCGGCGCCAGCGCCCCGCTGGCGGGCAGCGCTCAGCCCTCCACCGGCGGTCAAATCCAGGCCGACCCAGCCACCAACGCCCTCATCATCAC
>CAMBOY010000192.1 GCA_945869245.1 Hydrogenophaga intermedia | reverse complement strand
TGTTTCACGTGAAACCACTGGCCGGGCATCGGTGTCGTCGGGCTTGGCGACCGGAGCGTATTTGCGTCCATCCATGCCCATCAGTCCGTCGTAACTCACGCCCGGGCGGCGCAGCAGGTCGAACAAGTTGTACTCTCGCTCAATCGCTTTGCCCAACACCCGCTCGGCCTCCTCGGCCGGCAGGATGCGCGGATTGACCCAGGTGGATTTGAGGCGCTCTGTTTCACGTGAAACAGCGTCGCGCTTGCGGCAGAACACCTCCCAACGGGCGTTGTCCACCAGACCCAATTGGCGCCCCACCTCGGTCAGACGCATGTCGGCGTTGTCTTCGCGCAGCTGCAGGCGGAACTCGGCGCGGCTGGTGAACATGCGGTAAGGCTCGGTCACGCCCTTGGTGATCAGGTCGTCAACCAGCACACCCAGATAGGCCTCGTCGCGCCGGGGCAGCCAGGTGGCGTCGGCGTAGGTGATGGCACCGGCAGCGCTCGCGGCGTCATTCCCACCACCCAGCGCACGCGCCTGCAACGCGGCGTTCAGGCCAGCGAACAGGCCCTGCGCCGCCGCCTCTTCATAGCCGGTGGTGCCGTTGATCTGGCCAGCAAAGAACAGCCCGCCGATCTGCTGGGTTTCGAAGCTGCTTTTCAGCGAGCGCGGGTCGAAATAGTCGTATTCGATGGCGTAGCCCGGCCGCAGGATGTGGGCGCTTTCCAGCCCCGGCATGCTGCGCACCAGCGCGTACTGGATGTCAAACGGCAGGCTGGTGGAAATGCCGTTGGGGTAGACCTCGTGGGTGGTCAGACCCTCGGGCTCCAGAAAAATCTGGTGGCTGTCCTTGTCGGCAAAGCGGTTGATCTTGTCTTCCACGCTCGGGCAGTAGCGCGGGCCCACGCCCTCGATCTTGCCGGTGAACATGGGGCTGCGGTCAAAGCCGGAGCGGATGATCTCGTGGGTGCGGGCGTTGGTGTGGGTGATCCAGCACGGCAACTGGCGCGGGTGCATGCTGGCCCGACCCATGAAACTGAACACCGGCACCGGCTGATCGGCGGTGTCCGAACCCGGCATGCCGTCGCCCGGCTGCTCGGTGCATTGCGCATAGTCGATGCTGCGGCCGTCGATGCGCGGCGGGGTGCCGGTCTTCAACCTGCCTTGTGGCAGCTTGAGTTCCTTCAGCCGCGCCGACAGCGACACCGCCGGCGGGTCGCCCGCGCGGCCGCCCGCGTGGTTGTTCAGGCCCACATGGATCTTGCCATCGAGGAAAGTGCCCGCCGTCAGCACAACCGTCTTGCTGCGAAAGCGGATGCCGACCTGGGTCACCGCACCCACCACACGCTCGCCCTCGACCATCAGGTCGTCGACCGCCTGCTGGAACAGCCAGAGATTGGGCTGGTTCTCCAGCATGCGGCGGATCGCGGCTTTGTAGAGCACCCGGTCGGCCTGGGCGCGGGTCGCTCGCACGGCCGGGCCTTTGCTGCTGTTGAGAATGCGAAACTGGATGCCGCCCTCGTCGGTGGCCAGCGCCATGGCGCCGCCCAAGGCGTCCACCTCTTTCACCAAGTGCCCTTTGCCGATGCCGCCGATGCTGGGGTTGCAGCTCATCTGGCCCAGGGTCTCGATGTTGTGACTGAGCAGCAGCGTGGCGCAGCCCATGCGCGCGGCCGCCAGCGCAGCCTCGGTGCCGGCGTGACCGCCGCCAACAACAATGACGTCAAATTCCTGTGGGTACAACATGGTGGGGGCTCCGGGGCATGGCGGCGCTGCGGCATGCCCGACAATCGGGACGGGTGTGTTTCACGTGAAACACAGCACCGGGGCAGACCAGCCACCGGCGCGAACCCGGAATTGTCCCATCTTTGCCCGCTTCACACACATGCCCGCCCCCACCCAGGCCATGGCCTGCCGCCCCGGCTGCGCCGCCTGTTGCATCGCGCCGTCGATCAGCAGCCCCATGCCGGGCCTGCCCCAGGGCAAACCGGCCGGCGTGCCCTGCCCGCATTTGGACGAAAACTTGCGCTGCCGCCTGTTTGGTCGCCCCGAGCGGCCGGCGGTGTGTGGCTCGCTGCCACCGAGCGCGGAGATGTGCGGCGACAGCCGCGAACACGCGATGGTGTTTCTGCAGCGGATGGAAGAAGCGACCCGGCCGGCTTGAGCGTTCGGTCCTGCTTGGCTGAGCGGCGGGCGCTGGCTCAGTCGATACCACAATGCGCCAACAGCGCCTCGGCCACATCGGCCGCCAAGGCCAAGGTCAGGGTGCACATCACCCGCCCCGGCCCGTCGGCCTGTTGCTGCACATCGGCGTCCCAAGCACCGCCCTCATCGAGCGGGCCCTGGCGCTCGCCAAACCGGCTGCGCAGCCAGCCCAGCACCGCGTCGATCTCGGCTTGCACCGCCGGCAACTCGGCGGGCGGGACGCTGGCCATCGCGTCCAAGGTCACCGCGCCGTCGGTGTCTTCACTGCGTTCAAAGTCGAGGTAGCTCAGCGTCATGGGCGCTGAGCATACCCGGGCCTCACTGCTTGACGGCTTCGACCTGAATCACGAGACGCACGTTTTTAGGGAAGCCCCAGTCCACGCCGTAGTTCAGGCCAAAAGCGGTGCGGTCGATGGTGGTTTCAAAGTCGCCGCCACACACCTCGCGCTTGAGCATCGGGTTGTCGTAGCAGTTGAACTGGGTGGCCTTGAGCGTCACCGGCTGGGTCTTGCCCATCAGGGTGAACTGACCCTGCACCTCGCTGACCTTGTCGCCGTTGAAGACGAATTTGTCCGACACAAAACGCGCCTGCGGGTGCTTGGCGGTGTCGAACAAATCCGCACTTTGCAGGTGCTGGTTGAACATCGGCGTGCCGGTGTTGACCGATGCCACGTCAATGCGGATGTCGACCTTGCCGGTCTTGGCCTGGCGGTCAAACGCGATGGAGCCTTCCTTCTTGTCGAAGCGGCCGCGGTTGGTCGAGGTGCCAAAGTGGCCGATCTCAAAGGTCACAAAGGTGTGGGTCGGGTCGATCGCATAGTCGGCCGCCTGGGCCAAACCGGCGGTGGACAAGACGGCCGCAGCGGCCAGCAAAGACAAAGAAGCGCGCATGGAGAAACTCCTAGAAGTTGAACAAGAACAAGAAAACCAAAAAAGAGGTGTCACAAAAACGGCTCCGACGTGCGTGCCTGCAGCCAGGGCTCCCATGGGTCCGGCTCAGCCGGCCCATCGGGAGCGTCCCCCCTCGGGGGGGAAGCCGCGCAGCGGCGCAGGGGGGTCACTTGAACACCACCTTCACGTTCACCTGCACCGGATCGGCCACCATGCTGGTGTCGGACCACTCCTTGTCGCCGATGCGGAAGGTCAGGCGCTGGATGGTGAAGCTGCCCGTGGCCACGGTGGTGGCGCCTTGTTGGGCCAAGGTCACCGGCACGGTGACCGGGGCGCTCACGCCTTTGATGGTGAGTTGGCCCGCCACCTCAAAGCGGTTGGGCGCCACACGCTTGACCGCGCTGGACTGGAAAGTCGCTTTGGGAAACTGCGCCACGTTGAACCACACCGGCTTGGGCAACTCAGCGTCGGACTCGCGCACGCCCAAAGTGGCGCTGCCGGTGTCGACGGTGAAGGCAATGCGGCTGGTCTCGGGCTTGGTTGGGTCGAAGGCCAGCTGCGCGTCGAAGCGGGTGAATTTGCCCTGCACCGGCACGCCCATCTGGCGGCTGACAAACGCCACTTCGCTCTGGTTGGCGATCAGGCTTTGTTGGGCCAAGGCGGGCGTCAGGCCACAGGCGGTCAGGGCCAGGGCCACAAGGGTGTGTCGCATGGTGAATGTCTTTCGTGAACGGTCGGGAAGGTCAACGGCCCCACCCCATGCGGGCGAGCAAGCCGTCGCGGTCGATCAGCTGGTGCTTCAAGGCCGCGGCCACATGCAGCATCACCAGGGCGCCCATCGCCAAGGCTGCGAACTTGTGGGCCTGCTTCAAGGCCTCGGCCAAGGGCTCGCTCACCGGCACCCAGTCGGGCAAGGGCCACAAGCCAAACAGCACCACCGGAAAACCGGCCGCCGAGCTGAAGGCCCAGCCCAACAGCGGCACCACAAAAAACAGCGCGTACAGCGCGTGGTGGGTGCCGTGGTGGGCGATGTGCTGCCAACGCGGCATGGCCTGGGCCACCGACGCAGGCCAGGCGGGTGGGCGGTGCGTCAGGCGCCAGGCCAAGCGCACAAACGCCAGCGCGAACAAGATGACCCCGGCCCATTTGTGCCAGCTGTAGAGCTGCAAGCGGCGCGGCGAAAACGGCAACTCGTGCATATACATGCCCAGTGCGAACACGGCCACCAAGGCAGCGCCCAGCACCCAGTGCAACAACACCGCCACCGGGTGGTAGCGCGGTGGCGAAGAGGATTCAGACGACGGATACATGCCAGGCAGTGTAGGCAGCACCGGCGCGCGAGACGGCCGATGGTCTTGAAGCCTACATTCAAATAAACTGAATGCAAAGCGACCAAACGTTCGTGACTCGAACGCGATCACCCGGCCTAGAATGGCCCGCATGAGCACCCAAGCCGACTTGCTGCGACAGCGTTACCCCGCCCTTGCGGGCCTGGGCGCGGCGCTGGACGCCCTGCCGGTGCTGGAGGTGCCGGCCGGCACCGTGCTGTTCGACGAAGGCACGGCCTGCGCCGGTTTTCCGCTGGTGATCGAGGGCGAGGTGCGGGTCAGCCGCCACGCCGCCAACGGGCGCGAGCTGGAGCTCTACCGCGTCTCGCCCGGCGAGCTGTGCCTGGTGTCGTCCAGCGCCCTGTTCGCGGGCCAGGTGCTGAGCGCGCGGGGCGTCAGCCGCGGCGCCACCACCTTGGTGCTGCTGCCGCCACCGGCCTTTAGCGCCGCACTGGCCGACGCCGCGTTTCGCGACTTTGTGCTGGGCCTGTTCGCCGAGCGCATGGCCGACCTGTCGGCGCTGATCGAGGCGGTGGCCTTTGCCCGGCTCGACAGCCGACTGGCCGCCGCCCTGCTCGGCCACGGGCCCGAGCGCCACACCACCCACCAGGCCCTGGCCGACGAGCTGGGCACGGTGCGCGAAATGGTGACCCGCTTACTCAAGCGCTTTGAGCGCGACGGACTGGTCGCCCTCTCGCGCGAACGCATCACCGTGCTCGACGCCGCTGGCCTGCGTGCGGTGGCCCAGGCCGGCGCGGCCGGATGAATGCTTTGTAACTCAGGTCACAGACGCGCCGGGCACCGACGCAGTCCAATGACAACAGGTTGGGCCATGGGGGTCCGCCGGTTTGCACTGGAGAATCGCATGAACAAGAACGTGGGCGGCCTGGACCGCACGATCCGCATCGCCGCTGGCCTGGCCCTGATTGCCGCCGCCGCCACCAACACCCTGGGCGCTTGGGCGTATGTCGGCGTGGTGCCGCTGCTCACCGGCCTGATGGGCTGGTGCCCGCCCTACAAACTGCTGGGCATCAACACCTGCTCGGTCAAGCAGTAAGCCGCGTCAGGCAGGGGCGCGCTGCACAAAGGCGCTCATGCCATCCAGCACGGTGCGCAGGCGCATCAGCTCACGCGAGCCGTTGATGCGCGCCGACCAGCGCGCCCAGCGCTCCACCCGCCGCAGGCGCGGCAGCAGCCGCGCCACAAAACCGCGCACATCGGCGCGAGGCACCTGCGCGCCAGCAGCCGCCTCGTCGGCCGCTCGCTCGTAGGCCTCCAGCACAGCGGCCACCGCCGCCGGGCCCAGCGGCACCAGATAACCCGCCAGCGACAGCACCAACTGCAAGGCGTCGTAGCGCTGCACCGTGGCCAGCGGCAGGCCGGGCACCAGCGGTTCTTCAAAATCCAGCCGGGCAAACCGCTCGCCGTCCCAGGTGATGTTGCGCGACTGCGCGCCCCCGTGCCAGTGGCCGCGCGCGTGGAACCGCGCCAGATCGGCGCTGGCCGCGCACATCAGGGCCAAACGCTGGGTGGGTTCGGTGCGGTAGAGGCTGTGGTCCAGCGTGGTGCCGATGTCGCCGGTCTCCAGCGTGTGGCCGTCAAAGGCCAGCACCGGTGGCACCGCCTCACCGGCGGCGCCCAAGGCCAGCAGGCGCTGGTGCTCGTAGGCCAGCAAGGCCCCGCCGTCGGTCTG
>CAMBOY010000191.1 GCA_945869245.1 Hydrogenophaga intermedia | reverse complement strand
ACAGGATCAGTGGCAGTCTTGGCAGGACAAGTCGGCACAACTGGTAGCAGCCCTAGCCGCCTTGCACGATGACGGCAAACGAGACGAACGCAATGCGCTGATCGACGCCAATAGCTCACACTGGGGTGCCCTGAAGGAATGGCTATTGGCTTTATCTGCTGGTAAGTGCTGGTTCTCCGAGGTGCGTGAGCTGTACTCCCACTACGACGTTGAACACTTTCGCCCCAAGAAAGAAGCCAAAGCACTGGATTCAACCACCCGTGATGGCTATTGGTGGTTGGCGTTTGATTACATGAACTTCCGAGCATGCGGCAATGTCGGCAACCGCAAGAAGGGTGGTTGGTTTCCGCTCAAAGAAGGGTCTCTGTGCTCCACATACACCCAGCCCTGCGAAGAGTCCGAGGCCTGCTATCTGCTTGATCCGATTGATGAAACCGATGTAGCCCTCATCGCTTTCGACGAGGAAGGCAAAGTCATTGCTATGCCTAGCTCTTCGGATTGGGAAAGATCCCGTGTTGATGAGACTGTGAAACGCCTCAAGCTGAATGAGCATGCTGCGCTGGCCGAAGCACGTCGCACGGTTTGGCAGCAGATGAACCAATTGATGAACGATATTGCCAGAGCAAAGAATCGATGCGGATCAGGCTGTAACCCAGCAGCGAAGACAACCCTAAAAGAAAAACTGTCCCGCGCAAGAGCCATGACAAATCCCAGGGCTGAGCTGTCGGCAGTTGCCCGCTGGTGCGTGCAGGTGCGAAACGATCAACAACTCATGCGCTTGATTGAGCAGCGCTGACGATGGCCGCCGCCCCAATGCCCGACAATGTCGGCTTTGACGGCCCAGCGCCCACGCGCCCCACACGCCACCCATGACCCAGGACACCCGCGCCGACGCCCCTTTGTCGGCCCACACCCCCATGATGCAGCAGTACCACGCCTTGAAGGCGGGGCACCCGCACACGCTGCTGTTCTACCGCATGGGCGATTTTTACGAGCTGTTCTACGAGGACGCCGAGAAAGCCGCGCGCCTGCTCGACATCACCCTCACCCAGCGCGGCCAGTCGGCCGGGCAACCGGTGGTGATGGCTGGCGTGCCCTTTCATTCGGTCGACACGTATCTGGCGCGGCTCATCAAACTGGGCGAGTCGGTGGCCATTGCCGAACAGGTGGGCGACGTGGCTGCCGCCAAGGGCCCGGTGGAACGCAAAGTGGTGCGGGTGGTGACACCCGGCACGCTCACCGACAGCGAGTTGCTGTCGGACAAAACCGAAGCGCTGCTGCTGGCGGTGCACCCCGGTGAGCGCACCGGCTGTGGCCTGGCCTGGATGTCGGTGACCCAAGGGGTGGTGCACCTGGCGCAATGCGACAGCGACGCCCTGCCCGACTGGCTGTCGCGTGTGGCCCCCAGCGAAGTGCTGTACAGCGCCGAGGTGTCGCCCGCGTTTGAAAAAACCCTGCAAGCCTGGTGCGCCCAGCCGCTGCCCGGTGGCCAGCGCGCCGTGGCCGCGGTGCGCCCGGCCTGGGCGTTTGACGCCGGCTTGGGCGAGCGCAAGCTGCTGGCCCAGCTGCAAGCGGCCAGCCTGGCCGCCTGGGATGCGGTCGAACAGCGCGATGCCCACGCTGCCGCAGCCGCGCTGCTGCACCACGCCGAACAAACCCAAGGCCAGGCCCTGACCCATGTGCAAAGCCTGCAGGTGGTGCGCGGTGGCGAAGGCATTGAGCTGCCGCTGACCACCCGGCGCAACCTGGAAATCACCCACACGCTGCGCGGCGACACCAGCCCAACCTTGTTTTCGCTGCTGGACGTGTGCCAAACCGGCATGGGCAGCCGCACATTAAAGCGCTGGCTGCTGGAACCCAGCCGCGACCGCGCACCCGCCCGCGAACGCCTGCAAGCCATTGGTGTGCTGCGCAGCGGTGCGTTTCAACACCTGCGCCAAGCACTCAAAGGCGCCAGCGATGTGGAGCGCATCACCGCCCGCACCGCGCTGCGCCAAGTGCGCCCGCGCGAACTGGTGGGCCTGGGCCAAACCCTGCTGCGCGCCGAACACCTGGCCCAGCAGCTCGCCGCGCTGGGCGCAGGCAGCCCCTTGTTGGCCAGCCTGCACACAGCCCTGACACCCCCGCCCGATTGCGCCGCCCTGCTGCAGGCCGCTTTGCTGCCAGAGCCAGCCGCGCTGGTGCGCGATGGCGGTGTCATCAACCACGGTTTTGATGCCGACCTGGACGAGCTGCGTGGCATCCAGACCAACTGCGACGGCTTTCTGCTCGACCTGGAAACCCGCGAACGCGCGCGCACCGGCATCGCCAACCTGCGGGTGCAGTTCAACAAGGTGCACGGCTTCTACATCGAGGTGACGCAGGGCCAGATCGACAAGGTGCCCGACGACTACCGCCGGCGCCAGACTCTGAAAAACGCCGAGCGTTTCATCACGCCCGAACTCAAGGCCTTTGAAGACAAAGCGCTGTCGGCACAAGAACGCTCGCTGGCCCGCGAGAAATGGTTGTTTGAACAACTGCTGGACCAGCTGCAAGGCTTTGTGCAAGCGCTCACCGCCCTGGCGCGCGCCATGGCCGCGCTGGACGCGCTGTGTGCGCTGACCGAACGCTCGCTCACGCTGGGTTGGGCCGAACCCCAATTCACCCCCGAGCCGTGCATCGACATCCGCGCCGGCCGCCACCCGGTGGTGGAGGCGCGGCTGAACGAAACAAGCGGAGGCAGCTTCATCGCCAACGACACGGTGCTCGGCCCCAAGGCCCGCATGCAGGTCATCACCGGCCCCAATATGGGCGGCAAAAGCACCTATATGCGCCAAGTCGCGGTGATTGTGCTGCTGGCCAGCATGGGCAGTTATGTGCCGGCGGCCAGCTGCCGCCTGGGCCCAATTGACGCCATTCACACCCGCATTGGCGCGGCCGACGACCTGGCCAATGCGCAGTCCACCTTTATGGTCGAGATGACCGAGGCCGCGCAGATCCTGCACGCCGTCACGCCTCGGGAAGCGCCGGGCCGCCCCAAGCTTCCCGGCCCCCCTCGGGGGGAGGACAGGGCGCAGCCCAGTCCAGGGGGCGCTTATTCGCTGGTGCTGATGGACGAAATTGGCCGGGGCACCTCCACCTTTGACGGGCTGGCGCTGGCCAGTGGCATCGCGGCCCACCTGCACGACAAGGCGCGCTGCTTCACCCTGTTTGCCACCCACTACTTTGAGCTGACCGACTTCCCCGCCAACCACCACCAGGCGGTGAACGTGCATGTGAGCGCGACCGAAGGTGGCAAAGGCGGCATCGTGTTTTTGCACCAGATCGAGCCCGGGCCGGCCAGTCGAAGCTACGGCCTGCAGGTGGCACGCTTGGCGGGTGTGCCCGCTGCCGTGGTGCAGCACGCCAAACACGCGCTGGCCGCCTTGGAGGCCAACAGCGCCAGCCAGCAGCACCAGGTCGACTTGTTCGCTGCGCCACCGCCCGCAGCCGAACCCGAAACCCCACCGGTGGTGACCGCCTTGGCCGCCATCGACCCCGACACGCTCTCGCCCCGCGAAGCGCTGGACCATTTGTATCAACTCAAAAAACTCGCACTGCAATCATGACTTACTGCGTCGCTGTGAAACTCAAGGCCGGCATGGTCTTTCTCTCCGACTCGCGCACCAACGCCGGGCTCGACCAGATCAGCACCTTCCGCAAAATGATCGTCTACGAAAAGCCGGGCGACCGCTTCATGTGCCTGCTGTCGGCGGGCAATTTGTCGATCTCACAGTCGGTGCGCGAAATTTTGCAAGTGGAGCAACTCCCCGCCGAAGACGGCGGCGATCCCATCACCATTTGGAACGCCAAAAGCATGTTCGACGCGGTGCGGGTGCTGGGCGCTGCGGTGCGCCATGTGTACGAGCGCGACGGCGAAGCGCTCAAACGCACCGGGGTGGAATTTAATGTCTCGATGATTTTTGGCGGCCAGATTGGTGGCGAGGGCATGCGCTTGTTCCAGGTCTATTCGCCCGGCAACTTCATTGAAGCCACTCCAGAAACCCCGTTTTTCCAGATTGGCGAAAGCAAGTACGGCAAGCCGGTGCTCGACCGCGTCATCACCCCCGACACGCCGCTGGACGAAGCCGCCAAATGTGCGCTGGTGTCGATGGACTCGACCCTCAAATCCAATTTGTCGGTCGGCCTGCCGCTGGACATGGCGGTGTACGAGGCCAACTCGCTGGCGTGCGATCGCGTCATCTGCATTGAAGACAACAACCCCTATTTACAAATGGTGCGCCGCACCTGGGGCGAGAAGCTGCGCGAGGTGTTTGACAGCATCGAACACCCGAGCTGGAACGGCGGCGCCACCGATGTGCCGCTGATGGTGGCGCCCCAGCGCAGCGCGCCCCTGAAAAAAATCGCCAGCCCCAAAGAAAAACTCATCTAAACACCCACAGCCCCCACGCGCCACCGCCGCTTGGCTCGCAGCCCCCTACGCGGGCTGTGGCCTTGGGGCGCACCGGCAGTCGGTGGCCTACTGACCCATCCATGTCCTTGGTCGTTTTCTCTCACGGCAACAGCTTTCCGGGCGGCACCTATTCGGTGCTGCTGCGCTCACTGCGCGCGCGGGGTTTCACCGTCCGCGCCATCGACCGCTTTGGTCACGACCCACGGTACCCGGTCACCAGCAACTGGCCGCACCTGGTGCAACAACTGGCCGACTTCGCCACCCACGAGGTGGCCCAGCACCAGCCACCGCTGTATTTGGTGGGCCATTCGCTGGGGGGCTTTCTGAGCCTGATGTGCGCCGCCCGCCACCCTCAACTCGGCGGCCACCGGGTGGCCGGCGTGGTCTTGCTCGACTCACCGGTACTGGGCGGCTGGCGCGCGCAAGCGCTGGCCCTGGCCAAACACACCCAACTGGTCGGCGCGGTCTCGCCCGGCAAAGTCAGCCGCGCGCGGCGCCACCAGTGGCCCAGCGCCGACGAAGCACTGGCCCACTTTCAGCACAAAAAAGCGTTTGCCCGCTGGGACCCGCAGGTGCTGCGCGACTACATCGAACACGGCACCGAAGACGCCGACACCCCCAAAGGCCGCCAACGGGTGCTGCGTTTTGACCGCGACATCGAGACCACGATCTACAACACCCTGCCCCACAACCTCGACCGGCTGCTGCGCCGCCACCCGCTGCCATGCCCGGTGGCGTTTGTAGGGGGTACCGAATCCGAAGAAATGCGCCAGGTCGGCATGACCATGACCCGCAAAGTGGTCGGCCCCCACCCCGAGCGCCTGCGCCTGATTGAGGGCAGCCACTTGTTTCCGATGGAAAAGCCCTTGGAGACCGCACAACACATCGCCGAGCTGTTGCAAGCCCTATCTTGAAATCCACGCGCTTCTGTTGCATGCTGAGTCCTGTGTTCACAGCCCAGCCTGCCCACATGAGAACCGCCCCCAAAGAAGCCTTCACACCCCACCGCCCAGGCCGCTGCGCACCGGCCACCTGGGTGCTGTTGTGGGCGGTCTACATCACCGCGGTGTTGGCTTGGCTGGCTTATGAGCAGGCCTTGCTCGGGTCCATCTGCAGCACCCGCTGGTGAGCCGCCGCATGCGGGCCGCCAACCCCTTGCACTGGCTGCGGCACGAAGCCGCTTACGACCCCTTGCTCGATACCTACCGCTGCCGCGCCGACGGCATCATGGTGGGCACCAATGTGCTCATGCTGCTGGTCTGCCTGGCGGTGGCACCGCTCTACAACACCTGGCTGGCCGCAGGCCTGGTCGGCTTGCCCACGGTGCTGCTGGCCTGGTGGCTCAAAACCCAGCAACCCGGGGCCTTGCTGACGCGCATCTACATGGGCCTGGCGTTCATGACCTTCACCGGCTTGCTGATTCACCAGACCGGCGGCGACATCGAAGCCCACTTCTCCGCGTTTGGCCTGATTGCGGTGCTGTTGTACTACCGCGATTGGCGCACCATTGTGGCGGCGACGGTGTTTGTGTACCTGCACCATCTGGTGCTGGGCTACGCGCAGACTCTGGGGTTTCCGATTTATGTGTTCGACAGCCCCCAATTCTGGTTGTTGTTTGTGGTGCACGTGGCGTACTTCCTGCCTTTCATCACACTGATGGCTTACTTGGCCATTTGGCTGCGCCGCGACGGCGTGGAACAACAAGTGCTCATCAAC
>CAMBOY010000190.1 GCA_945869245.1 Hydrogenophaga intermedia | reverse complement strand
CTCGCGGTGGCAATGGCGATTTGCATAAGTCGTTAGGAAATAGAGACGCCGGAAGTGCTAATTCGATTGTGCTGATGAATCCGCCGACGATTCTTGCTGCCGAGCTTGAGGCCGCCTACCGAGAGGGCGCGCTCGTCTTGAAGGTACTGAATAACTTATCGCCATCACTGTTGGTAACGAGCTTTACATATTTCATTAAGGGCCAAACGAGAGAGTCTCTCAGTCACGCTTGGATTTGCGTTGAACAAATTCTGGATCAAATGTGGCGGGTTCGCGTCATTGAAGAAGCGAGATCCTCTCAAATTGCAAAGCGGAAGAAGTTTCTTGAGTCACAGCAATGGTCTGCCGCACACAAAGTCGAACTGATGTACCAGAAGGGGCTTATGTCAGAGCATGTGTACGAAAAGCTTACAGGCGCTAGAGATGCGCGGAATCATTTCATTCACCGGGGCAACTCACCCTCTCATGGCGAGGCCAAGATGGCATTGGACGGATTGATCGATCTAATGAAAAGCTCGTCGGATCACGCTGGTCTAAATTTTAAAGACGAGCGAATGAGAAGCTACCTTAAGCCAACATCGACGGGGACTCCACATTCGATGGTGGCTACCGCGGGGAATGTGAATTGGGCGAAACCTCTGTACTGGAAGGCTATCCCAGAAATTCCAGGGGAAGAGAACTGGGAGGGCGAGTTCGAACGCTTTGATGACATCACGCTTCAACCCATCGGGAATAGGCCGAATGCAGGCTAACCCCGCAATCGAGAGGGACGTCTGCAAGCTGGCGCTTTCGGTTCACTCCGCCTTCGATTCCGGCCGCCTCTCATTTTCACGTTCCGCTTGCAACCTGGACCGTTCATGTGCGCACCCACGATGCCGTGACATGAGGGTCAAGGCGCCAGCCGCTCCCGCAACCACCCCCCATCGGCCTGCAGCGTGTAGCGCAGCCGGTCGTGCAGCCGGCTTTTGCGGCCCTGCCAAAACTGCCAGTTGTCGGGCTTCAGGCGGTAGCCGCCCCAGTGCGGTGGACGCGGTGGGTTGAGCAGAAATTGCGCGCCGTATTTGGCGGCGTTGGTCACCAGCACGGTGCGGCTGTCGATGACCTCACTTTGGGGGCTGGCCCAGGCGCCGATGCGGCTGTCCAGTGGGCGGCTGTGGAAATAGGCGTCGCTTTCTGCGTCGCTCACTTTTTCCACCACGCCCTCGATGCGCACCACGCGTTCCAGCTCCACCCAGTGAAACTGCAGCGCTGCAAACGGGTTGCCCGCCAATTCGCGGCCTTTTCGGCTGTCGTAGTTGGTGTACCAAACAATGCCACGCTCGTCATAGCCCTTGATCAGCACCACGCGCGTGCTGGGCCGCAGGTTGCTGCTCACGGTGGCCAGTGTCATGGCGTTGGGCTCGGGCACCTCGCTCTTGATGGCTTCGTTCAGCCACTGGTCAAACTGCTTCAGCGGGTCGGCGTGTGAGGCTTGTTCATTCAGCTCGGCTTTTTCGTAGCTTTTGCGCAGATCGGCGATGTTCATGGTGTGTGGGGTGTGTCGGTGTCGATGGGAATGCCGCAGTCTTGCAGCAGGCGCTGCAGGCCACGGTCGTGGATGCCGTGGGCGCGCAGGCCGTGCCAGGTCTGCAGCGCGTAGTCGCGGGTGCTGCCATAGCGGCCGCAGGCGTGCTCAAAAATGGCGCGGTATTCGGCCACGCTGAGGGCGCCGGTGTGTTGTGGGCTGTGGGTGCTCAGGGTGAAGGCCAGGGCGGTGACCGGGCCAGCCGGTGTGTGGCAGCGCAGCCAGCGCGGGTCGTAAATCGGGTTGGGCATTTCGCGCTCCCACAGCGCGGGTAGCACGTTCATCACTTGCTGGTGTGGCACTTTCAGCGCCAGGCCCTGGCAGCGCCCGCCGGGCAGCAGGGTGAAGACCAGGCCGGGCCGCTCAAAGGTGCCGCGGTTGACGCGGCTCCACATGCGCAGCGCGCGGTGGTGGCCCCACACGGTGGCCGGGCGCTGCTCGGCGGCGGCAAACTCGGGCCGCCACACCAGGCTGGCGTAGGCAAACACCCACAGGTCGGCCTTTGGCCCCAGACTGCGCCAGTCGGCCACGGTTTGCGCATACATGCGCTGTTTGTCACGCGCGCGCGGGTCCGTTGGCCAGCGGTGGCGCGGCGGCGCAGGGAGCGTCAGCGGTGGGCAAGTGGCTGGCATCTAAAATTGCTGTCTTTGGTGTGGCGCCCGCTGCAAGCCTGCAGGCGTTGTTCGGTTTTCTAATTGTCGGAGCAATGGTATGTCTTCTCAGGATAACGATCAGGATATGCGGGTGGTGGGGGTGGTGTTGGTGTCGGTGATTCTGCTGGCTGTGGGCCTGGCGGTGGGCATGGGCATCAGCAAAAGCCGTGGCGCCAAGCCGGCCGCGCCCGCCGCAGCGGTGGTGGCCGCTCCGGTGGCCGACGGTGAGCCCAGCGTGGTGGTGGAGGCCGGCGTGGTGAAGTTTTACTTCGCGTCCGGCAAAGCCGATTTGGCCGCTGGTGCTGTGCAGGCGCTGGGCGAAGCCATCGCCGCCGCGCAGGCCGGCAAGATGTTGACCATCTCCGGTTTTCACGACGCCAGCGGCGACCCCGCCATGAACGCCGAGCTGGCCAAGCAGCGCGCCCTGGCCGTGCGCGACGCCCTGATGGGCGCTGGCGTGGCCGAGGCGGGCATGGAACTGAAGAAGCCCGAACAAATGGTGGGCGATGGCAGCGCCGCCGAAGCGCGCCGCGTGGAAGTGGTGATCGCCCAGTAAGCTCGCTTCCTGGCAGCACACAGCCCGGCAGGAGCTACCTGGCCGGGCTTTTTTGTTGGCGTAACTCTGTGTTTTCAACGACACCCGTCATGAGCCCATCATCCTTTTCCAACGCCGCCCACACCGATCCTGAGGACCCCTATGCCTGGTTGGAGGACGTGCAGGGGAAGCGGGCGCTGGCGTGGGTGCGCGAGCAGAACGCCATGTCGTCTGCCCAATTGAAGGCACACCCCAGCTTCGAGGCCAGCAGACAGCGCCTTCGGGAGCAACTTGCGGCGCCCCAGCAGATTCCACACGCCTACCGCGAAGGCGCGTTTTTCTTCAATTTCTGGCGCGACGAGACCAAGCCGCGTGGTGTGTGGCGCCGCACGCCCCTTGCCGAATACCAGCTGAGTCATCCCATGTGGGAGGTGCTGTTGGATCTGGACGCCCTGGCCGAAGCAGAGGGCGAAAACTGGGTCTGGGAAGGAGAGCAGTGCCTTGGCGGCACCTCAAGCCGTTGCCTGATCTCGCTTTCCCGCGGCGGCTCTGATGCGGTGGTGGTGCGTGAGTTCGACACCTCTACCAAACAGTTTGTGCAAGATGGTTTTGTCCTGCCAGAAGCCAAATCCTCGACGGCCTGGCTGGACCATGACCATCTGCTGGTGGGCACCGATTGGGGTCCCGAGTCCCTGACCGAGTCCGGTTATCCGCGCACCATCAAACTCTGGCGGCGGGGACAGGCCTTGAGCGATGCCGAGCTGGTTTTTGGCGGTGAATCTACCGATGTCGACGTGCGGGCGTATGTGGACCACACACCAGGCTTTGAGCGGGTGAGTTTTGAGCACGCAGACAGCTTCTACAGCACCCAGCTGTATCTCTGGAGTAAAGATCGCGCTCTGCAGGAGGTGCCCAAACCCGACGATGCCGAGCTGTACTTCTGGCAGGAGCACGTCCTGATCCAGCTGCGCAGCGACTGGACTGTGCAGCACGCGCACGGCCCATGCACCTGGCCAGCCGGCAGCTTGCTGGTGGGGGATGCGGCGGCGTACCTGCAGGGTGATCGGGCGCTCTCGGCATTGTTTACCCCGACGCCAAGCACCTCTCTGGCAGACTTTTCGACGACCCGCACCCACGTCCTGCTGAGTGTGCTGGACCACGTGGCTGGCCGCGCCGAAGCGTGGTATTTGGCGGGCGGCAGATGGTGCAAACGCGACATTGCCGCACCCGGTCTGGGCACTTTGCAGCTCTCTGGATTGCATGATCCGCAGGTGGCAGACGACCCATTGGCCGAGCACTACTTTCTGGATTACGCGAACTTTGTTACCCCCGATGCGCTGTACCTCGGAGAGACCAGTCAAGACGAATTGGTGTGCATCAAAACCAGTCCCGCATTTTTTGATGCCACTCGCGTGCAGGCAGAGCAGCATTTTGCGACCTCCAAAGACGGCACCCCAGTCCCTTACTTTGTGGTGGGCGCGTACGACCGACCTCGTGATGGAAAAAACCCAACGCTGCTGTGCGGCTACGGCGGATTTGAAGTGTCCGAGCAGCCCCGCTACGCGGCGGAATACGGCTCCGAGTGGCTCGCCAAGGGTGGCGTCTGGGTGGTGGCCAACATCCGGGGCGGGGGCGAATATGGTCCCGCTTGGCACCAAGCGGGCAGCGGTGTCCACAAACAAAACAGCTTCGACGATTTTGTGGCCGTGGCCGAAGATTTGATCGCTCGGCGAGTGACGTCTGCGCAGCACCTGGGCATCCAGGGGGGCAGCAACGGCGGCTTGTTGGTGGGTGCCGTGATGGTGCAGCGGCCGGATCTGTTCAACGCCGTGGTCTGCCAAGTGCCTTTGCTGGACATGCGGCAGTACCACACCCTGCTGGCTGGCGCGAGCTGGATAGCCGAATACGGCGACCCCGATGTGCCCGAGGACTGGGCCGTTATCTCACAGTACAGCCCCTACCACAACGTACAGCAAGGCCACAGCTACCCGCCGCTGTTGTTGGTCACCTCGACTCAGGACGACCGGGTGCACCCGAGCCACGCGCGCAAGATGGCGGCCAAGATGCTGGAGCAAGGCCATGCCGTGCTGTACCACGAAACGATTGATGGGGGCCACTCGGCCGCTGTTGACCACAACCAGGACGCCGAACGCATGGCCATGGAGTTTGCATTTCTATGGACCCAGCTGGCCCGGCCTTAGGCCACGGGTTCGTTCAGCGCAGACTGGCGCCGCCGTCTTTGCGCTGGATCAACTCAATCTTGTAGCCGTCGGGGTCGGTCACAAAAGCGATCACCGTGGTGCCGCCCTTCACCGGGCCGGGCTCGCGTGTCACATTGCCGCCGGCGGCTTGGATCTTGGCGCAGGCGGCGTAGGCGTCTTCCACGCCCAGGGCGATGTGCCCGTAGGCGCTGCCCATGTCGTAACTCTCCACGCCCCAGTTGTAGGTGAGTTCGATCTCAGCCTGACCGGGGTTGCCCTCGTCAAAGCCCAAAAAGGCCAGCGAGTATTTGTACTCAGGGTTTTCCGAGGTGCGCAGCAACTGCATGCCCAGCACCTGGGTGTAAAAATCGATGGACCGTTGCAAGTTGCCGACGCGCAGCATGGTGTGGAGGATTCGCATACCCGCCATTGTGCCGCCGGCGTTCAGGAGCCCCCGCCATGTCCAGCCAATCCCCCACGCCCCCATCCCGCCCACGTGTCGGCCTGCAAGACCGGGTGGCGCTGATCACCGGCGCCGCCCAAGGCATTGGCGCGGCCTGCGCCCGCCGCTTTGTTGCCGACGGCGCGCGGGTGGTGCTGGTCGACATTGACGCCACCCGTGGCGAAGCTCTGGCCAGCGAGCTGGGGGGCTTGTTTGTGTGTGCCGACGTGGGCGACGCCGCTGCGGTGCAGCGCGCGGTGGACGCGGCCTTGGTCTGGGGCGGGCGCATCGATGCGCTGGTGAACAACGCCGGCATTTTCAAGGCTGCGCCCTTTCTGGAGGTGAGTGAAGCCGACTTTGATGCGGTGCTGCGGGTCAACCTCAAAGGCGCATTTTTGATGGGGCAGGCGGTGGCGCGCGCCATGGTGGCTGCCGGCACGCGTGGTGCCATCGTCAACATGAGCTCGGTCAACGGCGTCATGGCCATTCCCAGCATCGCCAGCTACAACGTGAGCAAGGGCGGCATCAACCAGCTCACCCGGGTGATGGCGCTGGCCCTGGCCGACCACGGCATTCGGGTGAACGCGGTGGCGCCCGGCACCATTGCCACCGAGCTGGCGGCGCAGGCGGTGCTGACCAGCGAGGACGCGCGCCAGCGCATTTTGGGCCGCACACCCATGAAACGCTTGGGGCAGCCTGAGGAGATTGCTGAGGTGGTGGCTTGGCTGGCCAGCGACGCGGCGAGCTATTTGACTGGCGAGATCGTC
>CAMBOY010000189.1 GCA_945869245.1 Hydrogenophaga intermedia | reverse complement strand
ATTGGCCCAAGTGCGCGTGCAATGCTTGCAGGGTGTGTGGTGGCAACTGTTGCAGCGCCACCGGCAGCACGCCTTCGTGCGGGTTGGGCGCGGAGGCCAGCAGTGCGTGGCCGCTGGGCGTTGGGCTCAGCACCACATTGCGCCGGTCTTGCTCGGAACGCTGCGACACCACCAAACCTTTGCGCAGCAGGTGGCCCACCAAATTGCTGGCGGTCGATTGGTGGATGTCCATTTGCAGTGCCAAATCGGTCACGCCCAAGCCCGGCTCGCGGGCGATTTCGCTCAGCGCCCAGAGCTGGGCGCCACCGATGCCGACCTGTTTTTCCACCTCTTGAAAATGATGCCGCACCTCTCCAAACACCAGGCGAAATTGCCGCAGCACGAGCATCGACAGGCCCAGTTGTGCATCGGTGGGATCGGTGATCGGTGGCATAGGGGTGTGGCGTGTGAGAAGCCGCTGATGATGCCTCAAACCAAGCCCGACAGGCGTCGCGCGGCGCTCAGTACCTGCGCTGCGTGGCTTTCCTGCCACCGGTGTTCGGGCAGGGTCAGGGTCAGCGCCGCTGCGATCTGCCCGTGCGTGTCAAACACAGGAGCGGAGATGCCAGCCACCCCAGCCAAGCGGTCGCCCCGGCTGGCGAAGTAGCCGTCGGCGCGGATGCGGGCGTAGAGCCGCCGCTCGTCGACGCTGGGTCTGTGGACGTCGTTGCCCGCGCCAAAAGCCGACAGCACCCGCCCGCCCGCACCCCGCTCCAGCGGCAGCAGGTCGCCGGCGCGGATGTGGTCGCGCACGGGTTGCGGCGAATCCACCCGAAACAGGCACAACCGTGTTTGGCGCGGCGCGTGCCCCTGGCGCACATGGTAGGCCGCGCTTTCTCCGGTGGCCCGCACCAAGTCCTGCAACACCGGCAGCACCACCTGATCGATTGAAAACTGGGCCGCGTACACCGCATGCAGCCGGGCGATCTCAGGCCCGGGACGGTACAAGCCGTCGGCTTGGCGCTGCAGCAGTCCGGCGTGCACCAGCGAGGCCAGGCCCCGCAGCGCGGTGCTTTTGTGCAGCCCCGTGCGCTGTGCCAATTCGGCCAGGCCCAAGGCCGCGTCGCCAGGGCGCCAAGCGCACAGCAGCGAGAGGGCGCGGTCCACCGCCGCGGCGCCCTGGGGGGCTGGGTCTTGATCGGAGAGCGAGGGATGGGTGCTCGGGCGGGGCATGCTTGACGTGAATGGGCTTCTGGCGGATGATTTCTTTAGAAAGAATAACGTTCTATCTATCCGAACGCAAGATCCACACACCCATGACACCAGCGTCACCCTCTTCCCCCGCCGATCTGCTGATCAGCGAAGTCGGGCCGCGCGACGGCCTGCAGTCGATCAGCGCCGTGATGTCCACCGCAGCCAAGTGCCGTTGGATCGACGCCTTGGCCGCGGCCGGCCTGCGCGAGATCGAGGTCGGCTCCTTTGTCTCGCCCAAGCTGTTGCCGCAACTGGCCGACACCGCCGCCGTGGTGCAGCACGCCTTGCGCCACCCGGGGCTGCGGGTGATGGCGCTGGTGCCCAATCTGCGCGGCGCGCAAGCCGCGCTGGCCGCCGGGGTGCACAAGATCACCTTGCCGGTGTCGGCGAGTGAGGCGCATTCGCTGGCCAATGTGCGCAAAACCCACGCCGAGATGCTCGACGAGCTGTGCGCGGTGGTGCAGCGGGTGCGTGCGCACAACGCCACCGCGCCCACGCCGGTGGGCGTTGAGGTCGGTCTGTCGACCGCCTTTGGCTGCACCCTGCAGGGTGTGGTGCCGCAGGACGCTGTGATCCGCCTGGCGCTGGCCTGCGCCGAGGCCGGGGTGGACGAGGTCGGCCTGTCCGACACCACCGGCATGGCCAACCCGGCCCAGGTGCGCCGCCTGTTTCGCCGGCTGCAGCAGGAACTCGGCGAGCGCGCCGGTGCGGCCCACTTGCACAACACGCGGGGGCTTGGTCTGGCCAATGCGCTCGCCGCACTCGATGTGGGGGTGCGCGCCTTCGACAGCTCGCTCGCCGGCCTGGGCGGCTGTCCCTACGCGCCCGGCGCCTCCGGCAATGTGGTCACCGAAGATCTGGTCTTTATGTTCGAGGCCATGGGTCTGCGCACCGGGGTGGACCTCGACGGCTTGCTGCGCGCGCGCGCGGTGCTGCGCGAGGCCCTGCCCGACGAACCACTCTATGGCATGGTGCCCGAGGCGGGTTTGCCCCAAGGTTTTTCACCCACACACTGACATGACAGCCAACACGACACTACCCTACACGGGCATCCGGGTGGTCGAATTCACCCACATGGTCATGGGCCCGACCTGCGGCCTGGTGCTGGCCGATCTGGGGGCCGAGGTCATCAAGGTCGAGCCACCGAGTGGCGACAACACCCGGCGCCTGCTCGGTTCGGGCGCGGGCTTCTACCCGCTGTTCAACCGCAACAAGAAAAGCCTGGTGCTGGACCTGCAGACACCCGAAGGACGCGAGGCGGTGCACCAACTCATCGCGACCGCCGATGTGGTCAGCGAAAACTTCAAGGCCGGCACCATGCGCAAGCTGGGTCTGGACTACGAGAGTCTGCGCGCGCGCCATCCACGCCTCATTTACGTGAGCCACAAAGGCTTTTTGCCCGGCCCTTACGACCACCGCACCGCGCTCGACGAGGTGGTGCAAATGATGGGCGGACTGGCCTATATGACCGGGCGGCCGGGCGACCCGCTGCGCGCGGGCTCCTCGGTCAACGACATCATGGGCGGACTGTTTGGCGCGATTGGTGTGATGGCGGCGCTGGCCGAGCGCGAGCGCACCGGCTTGGGCCAGCAGGTGCAAAGCGCACTGTTCGAGAACAACGTATTCCTCGTCGCCCAGCACATGATGCAGTATGCCGTCACCGGCAAGCCCGCCGCGCCGATGCCGGCGCGCATCTCGGCCTGGGGCATTTACGACGTGTTCCAGGTGCAAGGCGGTGAGCAGATTTTTCTGGCGGTGGTCAGCGACACCCAGTGGGCGATCTTTTGTCGCGCCTTTGGTCTGGTCGATTTGCAGGCCGACACGCGGCTGGCCAGCAACAACGGCCGGGTGCGCGAACGCGACTGGCTGATTCCGCAGCTGCGCGAGCGACTGCGGCACCACAGCCGCGCCGAGCTGGCCGAGGTATTCGAACGCGAGGGCCTGCCCTTTGCGCCCATCACCGCGCCGCACGAGCTGCTGGACGACCCGCATCTGCAAGCCACTGGCGGGTTGGCGCCCATTACCCTGCCCGACGGCGAGCGCGCCGGGCAGAGTGCCGCCACCGCCTTGCTGCCGCTGAGCCTGGGCGGCGAGCGCCTGGGTGTGCGGTGTGACCCGCCGCGCCTGGGACAAGACAGCGCCGCCTTGCTGGCCGACTTGGGCTACGACGCCGCCACGGCCGAACGCTTGAGCGCGGTACATGAAGGTAAAAGTCATTGATGCAGGGCGGTTGAGGGTGGATTGCATCCCACAAGCGGTGTAATCTGCCCGCATGGACAAGCTCAAGCAGATCGAGACCCTGGTGGCCGTGGCCAGCAAGGGCAGCCTGACGGCCGCTGCCCGCGCCGAAGGTGTGGCGCCGGCCATCATCGGTCGGCGGCTCGACGCGCTGGAGGCGCGCCTGGGCGTCAAGCTCATGTTGCGCACCACCCGGCGCATCACCCTGACCCACGAGGGCAGCGCCTTTTTGGAGGACTGCCAACGCCTGCTGACCGACCTGGCCAATGCCGAAGCGAGTGTGAGCGCTGGTGGCGTCAAGGCCAGTGGGCACTTGCGCATCACCGCGCCGGCCGGTTTTGGGCGCCGCCATGTGGCGCCGCTGGTGCCGCGCTTTCGCGAGCTGCACCCCGATGTGTCCCTCTCGCTCAACCTGAGTGACCGGGTGGTGGACGTGGCGGCCGAGGGCTTTGACTGCGCGGTGCGGGTGGGGGATTTGCCCGACTCCTCGCTGGTGAGTGTGCGCCTGGCCGACAACCGGCGCCTGTGTGTGGCCACACCGCACTACCTGCAGCGCCATGGCCGGCCGCAGACACCGGCTGATCTGGCGCGCTTCGATTGTCTGACGCTCTCGTCCGACGCCTCACAGGTGCGCGGCTGGGCTTTTTCGGTGCCGCGCGAGGACGACCCTAGCCAGCGCGACACCGTGCACCTGCGCCCGGGCGGGCCGCTCGATTGCTCCGATGGACAGGTGTTGCACCGCTGGTGCTTGGCCGGTTACGGCATCGCCTGGCGCAGCACCTGGGAGGTGGAGTCCGACATCGCCGCAGGGCGCCTGGTGACGGTGCTCGACGACTTTGCCGCGCCACCAAACGGCATTTATGCGGTGTTCGCTCAGCGCAAGCACCTGGCGTTGCGGGTGCGGCTGTGGATCGACTTTCTCAAGCGCCACTACGCTCAGACCGACTTGTGGTCCTCGCGCGCGCAAAGCGAGGCGTAAAGCCCGGGGCGGCGCTGCGGCAATTGGCTGCTCTGTCGCGCAGCCCGCAGGTCGCTGCGCGACACGGTGTGGACCAGCAGGGTTGGGGTGTCGCCGGCTTGGGCCAGCGCCTCACCCATTGGCCCACACAGGGTGCTGAGTCCCCCGTAGTGCACAGGGTGGTCCGCCCCGTTTTCCTGGCCGCAGGCGTTGGCATAGCCCACGAACAGGCGGTTCTCGCAGGCGCGCGCCGGCACCAGCCGCTGCGCCACCTCGGGAAATTCGACCATGTTGGCGGTCGGCACCAGCACAAGGTCGGCGCCGCGCAGCGCCAGGTCGCGCGCCGGCTCGGGAAACTCCACGTCGTAACAAATCAGCAGGCCGATGCGCCAGCCGTCGGTCTCGAATACGGGCGGCAACGCCTTGCCCGGGCTGAATTGGGCCGCGTCGATGGCGCCGTACAGGTGTGTTTTTCGGTACAGCCCCAGGCGTTCCCCCTGCGCGTGGATGGCTTGCACGCTGTTGAAGGGGCGCTGTTCGCCATTGCGTTCAGGAAAGCCGTAGACCACGCCCACACCGTGTCGCTGGGCCAGCCGGGAGATCGCTTGGGCCAGCGGGCCGTCGGCGGCTTGGGCCATCGCCTGCGCGCGGTCGGCCCCGATGGCGTAACCGGTGAGCGCCATTTCGGGCGTGACCAGCCAATGCGCGCCCAGCGCGGCGGCGTGTGCGAGGGCCGCGTCGAGTGCCTGCAGGCCGGGCTGTGCGCCGTCGCCAGGCGCGGGCAAGGGGGTTTGCCACAGGGCTAGGCACAGAGTGTCGGTGTGCTGGGTATTCATGGGGAGATCAATCGGGCAAGGCCATGGGGCCGAGCGTGGGCATGGCCTCGCCCGGACCGGGGTTGTCGGGCAGGGTGCGACCGCCCAGGTGGTGCACCATGCCCCAGACCGCGTTGAGCGCTGTCTGCACCGCGCCCTCTACCCAGGCCGGGGTGAAGGACACGTCGTCGCCAGCAATAAAGATACCGCGCTCGGCCTCGGGCAGGGCGTCTTGCATGAAGTGGGTGAGCATGCGGTGGTTGTAGCGGTAATGGCCGGGCAGCGCGCCTTTGAAGGCGCCGAGGAAATGCGGGTCGGCCTCCCAGGACACGGTGATTGGATCGCCGACGATGTGGCTGGCGATGTCCACATCGGGGTAAATCTGGCGCAGCGCCGAGAGCGCGAGTTCGACCCGCCGCTGCGGGCTGTGCGGCAGCATCTTGAGCGCGTCGCCCATCCAAGCGTACGACAGGCAGATCACGCCCGGCTGGTCCGGACCGTTGTCGAACAGGTAGGTGCCGCGTGTGAGCCGATCGGTCAGGGTCATGCCCAGGGTCGGCCAGCCCGCTTGGGGTCCGCTTGGGCGCAGGGTGTTCCAGAACGGTCGGTCCACCATCACAAAAGTTTTGGACGACTGCATGTAGCGGGTGCGGTCCAGCGCCATCCACAGACGCTGCGAAAACAGACTTTCCTCGCAGGCGATCTGGGTGGTCAGCAGCCAGCTCTGGCAGGTCACCAGGGCGGCGGGGTATTGCCGCGCGCCTCCCCATTGGTCGGTGATGCGCAACTCGCCGTTGCCGGCGCGCTCAATCGCGCGCACGCCCGGACGTGGTGCGCCACCGTGCAGCCGGGCCAGGGTGGTGCCTGCAGGCCAATGCCGCATGGCCTCGGGTGCGTGCCGCCACAGGCCCAGTGGCACCTGCTGGGCGCCGCCCACGATCAGGTGCTGGTCTTCATCGCAGCCGGTG
>CAMBOY010000188.1 GCA_945869245.1 Hydrogenophaga intermedia | reverse complement strand
GATGTGGCGGGCTGCGACGAAGCCAAAGAAGAAGTCAAGGAAGTGGTCGACTTCCTGAAAGACCCACAAAAATTCCAAAAGCTCGGTGGCCGTATTCCACGCGGTTTGCTGCTGGTCGGCCCGCCGGGCACTGGCAAGACGCTGCTGGCCAAATCCATTGCTGGCGAAGCCAAGGTGCCGTTCTTCAGCATTTCGGGCTCCGACTTTGTGGAGATGTTTGTGGGCGTGGGCGCAGCCCGTGTGCGCGACATGTTCGAGAACGCCAAGAAGAACGCACCGTGCATCATCTTCATCGACGAGATCGACGCCGTGGGCCGCCAGCGTGGCGCTGGCTTGGGCGGTGGCAACGACGAGCGCGAACAAACCTTGAACCAGATGCTGGTCGAGATGGACGGCTTCGAGACCAACCTGGGCGTGATCGTGGTCGCGGCCACCAACCGCCCCGACATCTTGGACGCCGCCTTGCTGCGCCCGGGTCGTTTTGACCGCCAGGTTTATGTGACCTTGCCCGACATCCGGGGCCGCGAGCAAATTCTGAACGTGCACATGCGCAAGATTCCGGTGGGTGCCGACGTGACCGCCTCGGTCATTGCCCGTGGCACGCCCGGCATGAGCGGCGCCGACTTGGCCAATCTGTGCAACGAAGCCGCGCTGATGGCCGCTCGCCGCAACGCGCGCATGGTCGACATGCAGGACTTCGAAAAGGCCAAGGACAAAATCCTCATGGGCCCTGAGCGCAAGAGCATGGTCATGCCTGAGCACGAGCGCAAGAACACGGCCTACCACGAGTCGGGTCACGCCTTGATTGGCAAGCTGCTGCCCAAGTGCGACCCGGTGCACAAGGTCACCATCATTCCGCGCGGCCGCGCCCTGGGTGTGACCATGAGCCTGCCCGAGCAAGACCGCTACAGCCACGACAAAGAGTTCATGCTGCACCAACTCAGCATGCTGTTTGGTGGCCGCATCGCCGAAGAGGTGTTCATGAACCAAATGACCACCGGCGCCAGCAACGACTTCGAACGCGCCACGGCCATTGCCCGCGACATGGTGATGCGCTATGGCATGACCGACGCGTTGGGCCCGATGGTCTACGCTGAAAACGAGGGCGAGGTGTTCTTGGGCCGCTCGGTCACCAAGACCACCAACATCAGCGAGCAGACCATGCAAAAGGTCGACGCCGAAGTGCGCCGCATCATCGACGAGCAGTACGCCCTGGCGCGCCGCTTGATCGAAGAGCACAGCGACAAAATGCACGCCATGGCCAAAGCCTTGCTCGACTGGGAAACCATCGACGCCGACCAGTTGGACGACATCATGGCGGGCAAGCCGCCCCGTCCGCCCAAGGACTGGACGCCGCGCAACCCGTCGGTGGGTGGCGGCAGTGGCGGTGGTGCTGCGCCTGTCAATCCGGACACCGCACCCACTGCGGCCTGATCGTTGGCCGGCCATGCAGACCACGGAGCCTTCGGGCTCCGTTTGTTTTTGGTGTTCTTGTTGTTGCTGAGCCCACAATGACCGCAGTTTCCCATTGGCGCACCAGCCGCTTTCTGGTGCCTCTGGACCGCCCCCAGGTGATGGCGATTGTGAACGTGACGCCGGATTCGTTTTCAGACGGCGGACAACACAGCGATGTGCGCGCCGCCCTGGCGCACTGCGAACGGGTGCTGGCCGAGGGCGCCGACATGCTCGACATCGGCGGTGAATCGACCCGACCTGGCAGCCCGCCGGTCCCACTGGCCGACGAATTGGCGCGGGTACTGCCGGTGTTGCGCGAGGCGGTCCAGCTCGGTGTGCCGGTGTCGGTGGACACCTACAAGGCCGAGGTCATGCAAGCGGCGCTGGATCTGGGTGCGGACATCGTCAACGATGTGTGGGCCTTGCGCCAGCCGGGCGCTGCGGCGGTGGTGGCGGCGCACCCCAGCTGTGGCGTGTGCCTGATGCACATGCACCGCGATCCGCAAACCATGCAGACCGCGCCCATGGCGGGTGAGGTGCTTGTACCGGTGGCGCGGTTTTTGGATGAATGCGCCCAGGCCCTGCAGGCGCTGGGTGTGGCGGCCGATCGCATCTGTATCGACCCCGGCATTGGTTTTGGCAAAACCGTGGCACAAAACTTTAGCCTGTTGCAGCAACAGGCGACCTTGGCCGCGCTGGGTTATCCGTTGCTGGCCGGCTGGTCGCGCAAATCGTCGTTGGGGGCGGTCACCGGCCGCACCGAGCCACAGCAGCGGGCGGCTGCGAGTGTGGCGGCGGCTGTGCTTGCCGTGCAGCGCGGCGCCCATGTGGTGCGGGTGCACGACGTGCGTGACACGGTCGATGCCTTGCGGGTGTGGGCCGCGTGTGAGCGGCCGCACGCGCTGCCAGGGTGAGCGCAACGCCGGGTGCGCCGCCTACAATGGATGGCAACAAAAACAACCAGTTGTCGATCGCATGACCCGTACCTACTTTGGCACCGACGGCATCCGTGGCACCGTTGGCCAGGCGCCCATCACCCCCGACTTTGTGCTCAAGCTTGCCCATGCGGTGGGCCGGGTGCTGCGGCAGCAACAGCCGCATCCCACGGTACTCATTGGCAAGGACACCCGCATTTCCGGCTATATGCTCGAAGCCGCGCTCGAGGCCGGCTTCAATTCGGCTGGTGTGCACGTGGTGCTGCTCGGGCCGGTACCGACCCCGGCGGTGGCGTATCTCACGCGCGCCCAGCGTGCCCAGTTGGGCGTGGTCATCAGCGCCAGCCACAACCCGTTTGCCGACAACGGCATCAAGTTCTTCAGCGCCCAGGGTACCAAGCTGCCCGACGACTGGGAGCGCGCGGTAGAGGCCACCTTGGACGAGCCACCAGTGTGGGTCGAGGCCGCAGCGCTGGGCAAGTCCCGCCGCTTGGACGACGCTGCAGGGCGCTACATCGAGTTTTGCAAAAGCACTTTTGCCAACCATTTGAGCCTGCGCGGGCTGCGCATTGTGGTCGATGCGGCGCACGGTGCGGCCTACCAAATTGCGCCCGAGGTGTTTCACGAACTGGGCGCCGAGGTCATCAAAATCGGCTGCCAGCCCGATGGCCTGAACATCAACAAAGGTGTCGGCGCCACCCACCCGGAAGCGCTGGTGGAGGCGGTCAAAACCCACCGCGCCGACTACGGTGTGGCGCTCGATGGCGACGCCGACCGACTGCAGTTGGTGGACGCAAACGGGCGCCTGTTCAATGGCGACGAACTGTTGTATTTGATGGCGGCCGATCGCATGGCGCGCGACATCGACGTGCCCGGGGTGGTGGGCACATTGATGACCAATATGGCGGTGGAAGTGGCCTTGAAGGCCAAAGGCGTGCAGTTTGTACGCGCCAAGGTGGGCGACCGCTATGTGCTCGAAGAGCTGGAGAAACACGGTTGGACGCTGGGCGGTGAAGGCTCGGGTCACTTGTTGGTGCTGGACCGCCACACCACCGGCGACGGCCTGGTGTCTGCCTTGCAGGTGCTGCAAGCCTGTGTGGACAGTGGCAAGACCATGGCCGATCTGCTGCACGGTGTCACGCTGTTTCCGCAGACTTTGGTCAATGTGCGTTTGAAGCCGGGACAAGACTGGACGTCCAACACCGCATTGGCGGAACAAACCGAACAAGTGCGTGCCGAGCTGGGCGACAGCGGACGGGTGCTGATTCGCCCCAGCGGTACCGAGCCTTTGGTGCGTGTGATGGTGGAGGCGCGCGACGCGGCCCTGGCCAAGGCCTGCGCCGAGCGCCTGGCCGACACGCTGCGGGTGTGAGGGCAAGGCAATGAACCCCAACATCCAGGTGCGCCAAGCCGACTACGCGAACGCCCAGGACGCGATGGCCTTGGTGCTGCTGCTCGACGCCTACGCCAGCGACCCCGCTGGCGGTGGCGAAGGCCTGAGCGAGTTTGCCAAAGCCCATTTGGTGCCGGCGCTGGCTGCGCGGCCTCAGGCCTACAGTGTGCTGGCTTTTGACGGTGACGTACCCGTGGGGCTGGTCAATTGCATCGAAGGCTTTTCCACCTTCAAATGCCGCCCGCTGGTGAATGTGCACGATGTGGCGGTGTTGGCCAACTACCGGGGCCAGCGCATCGCCGAGCGCATGCTGGCCGAGGCCGAACGCATCGCCCGCGAGCGCGGCGCCTGCAAGCTGACCCTGGAAGTGCTGAGCGGCAACACACCGGCCTATCAGCTGTACCAGCGCATTGGCTTCGAAGGCTATCAGCTCGACCCCGCCATGGGCACGGCCAGCTTTATGCAGAAGTGGCTGTGAGGCCAACTGGGCGCTCAGAGTCCACTGTTGCGTACATGCGCTGGCAGTCCGCGTCGGGGCGACGGCGAGCTTGCCTCGCTGGGCTGGCCTAGGCGGGTCCACATCTGCACGGTGTCTCCAGGGGCGGCCATGAGCTGATGCGCCGCTTGGTAGTGCGCCGCCTGTTCGGGGTATTCCTGCAGGGCCTGCGACAGCGGGTGCATGGACAGTACTTGTGCGGTGGCCGCCAGTTGCAGACGCACATAGGCGCGCCCCGCCTGCAGTTGCGACACACGGTCGTTGCGGGTGGTGTTGAGCCAGCAAAACGCGGGGGTGGTGGCGATGTGGGTGTTGAAGCGCTGCAGCTGTTCGCGGATTTCTGAGCTGTCGGGCGCCGAGGCCTGGCTGCGATCGAACAGACCCAGAGCGGTCAAAGCGCGCACAAACGGGGTGTTGATGGCGATGCCGTCGCGGTGCTCGGCGATTTCGCGTGGGCCGATGCGCAGCAGATGGTAGGACTCCAGCAATGTGTGGGGGGTGGTCAATTCGGTGCGCCAGGCGTCGATGGCGATCTGGCGGTGCTGGGCCATGGCGCTGGCGTCGCTGGTGGTGACCCAACCGAGCTTGACCGGCAGGCCGGCCACGCTGGCCTGCAAGGCGGCCAGCGCAGTGGCTTCGGGGGCTTGTGGCACATAGGCGCCCCGGTGGGTGTGTCGGCGAAACACCTGGGCAAACAAGGGGTCCGGGCTGACGTTGGCGTCGGGTACCAGTCGCACCAGGGCGGTGGGCCTGCTGTCGGGGGCCTGGTCGCTGTAGCTGCCTTCGGGGAAGGGCGTGATCTCAGCGCGATGGCCCCGCTGGCGGGCCGCCATGTCGATCAGCTCCAGAAAGGTGCCTTGGCTGATGACCATTTGCCGCGCCAGCGGATCGGTCTCGGGCAAGAGGCGCTGCATGTCCATGCGCAGCACGATGGTGTCGGGCGCTGACAGGTCCACCACCCAGGACTGGAGGTTGTGGGCGTGGGGCGCGAGCAGCGCGTGCGACAACACCCAACGGCGCAGGTCCAGTGTGTCGGCCGGCGGCTGCCAGGCCGCAATGGCCGCTGCTGGCAGGTCGGTGCTGCAGCCAGGCAGGGCGCCCAAGGTGGCAGCGGCCACACAGCCACCACCGGCCACCCGCAACAGTTGTCGTCGATTCATGCTGTTCTCCTGAAGGGTGTGATGCGATGGGTGGATTGTGAAAAACCGCTGTTGATTACACAATTGCATAATATTTGTCATCAGGTATGCATAAATGAAACACCCGGACTTTGACTGGGCCCTGATTCCGTCGTTTCTGGCGGCGCTGGAGCACGGCAGCTTGCTCGGTGCGGCCCGCGCCACCGGCACCAGCCAGCCCACCTTGGGGCGGCACATTGCCGAATTGGAGTCGCAGCTCAAACAGGTGCTGTTTGAGCGCACCGGCCGTGGTCTGGTGCCGACCGAGCAGGCCTTGTGTCTGGCCGAGGCCGCGCGCGACATGCAAGCGGGCGCCGACCGCTTGTCTCGCCTGGCAGATGGCGCGGGGTCAGAGGTGCATGGCCGGGTGCGTCTGTCGGCGAGCCAGCCGATTGCCTGTTTTGTGTTGCCGCCCATCCTGGCGCGCATGCGGCAAGCCATGCCCGGCCTGGTGGTGGAGCTGGTGGTGAGCAACGCGGTGAGCAACCTGTTGCGGCGCGAGGCCGACATAGCGCTGCGCATGGTGCAACCCGAGCAAAGCAGCCTGGTGGCCCGCCGCATTGGTCAGGTGGCCTTGCAAGCGTGTGCCAGCTGGGACTATGTGCAGCGCCATGGCCGGCCCGAGCGCCCGAGCGACCTGCTGCAGCACGCCCTGATCGCAGGCGACCGGCAACGCGACGTCGAGGCTGGGTTTGAGGCCATGGGTTGGTCCACCGATGGGCTGATGTATGGTTTGCGCACCGACGATCTGGTGGCCCAGTGGGCGGCGGTGCGGGCGGGTTTGGGTGTGGGTTTTGTGGCGCGCCACCAGATCGTGGCCGACCCAGGGGTGTGCCCCTTGCTGCC
>CAMBOY010000187.1 GCA_945869245.1 Hydrogenophaga intermedia | reverse complement strand
TCTTGACCAGCGCAATCCGGGCGATTTCATCGCTGTTTTGCAGGCCGGCGCGCGTCAGGTTCACCAGCGAGGCCAACTGCTGCGCGCTTTGCAGCGCCTTGGGCTCAAACTCCAGCGCGCGAAAGGTTTGCAGCCACGCCAGGCCACTGCCCACCAGCAGCGCGCCCAGCAGCAAAAACGTGCGCCAGAACAGGTTCACGCCGCGTTGTCGTCTGGGACGAACACATAACCCACACCCCACACCGTTTGCAAATACCGTGGGTTGGTGGGGTCGTCCTCGAGCATTTTGCGCAGGCGTGAGACTTGGACATCGAGGCTGCGGTCAAAGGGCTCGAACTCGCGCCCGCGCGCCAACTGAGCGAGCTTGTCGCGCGACAAGGGCTGGCGTGGATGGCGCACAAACACTTTGAGCATGGCGAATTCGCCGGTGGTCAGGGGCAGGTCTTGGCCGCTTTTTCGCAGGGTGCGCAGGCCCAGATCGAACTCGAAGGCACCAAAGCGCACCACCTCGGCCGCCTGGCCGGGGGCGCCCGGTTCTTCGGCGGGTGGGCGGCGGCGCAGCACCGCATGGATGCGCGCCAGCAATTCACGCGGATTAAATGGCTTGGGCAGGTAGTCGTCGGCGCCCACCTCCAGTCCCACAATGCGGTCCACGTCTTCGCCTTTGGCGGTGAGCATGATGATTGGGGTTTTGTCGCCCGCCGCGCGCAAACGGCGGCAGATGTTGAGTCCGTCCTCGTCGGGCAGCATCAGGTCGAGCACGATCAGGTCGGCGGTGTCGCGCAGCATCAGCCGCGTCAAGCCTTTGCCGTCTTCAGCCACCTGCACATCAAAGCCTTCTTGGGTCAGGTAGCGCCGCAACAGATCGCGGATGCGCGCGTCGTCGTCCACCAACAGGACGCGGTCGGGGCGTTGTTTGGGATTCACCATGTCACCACTCGCTTCAAAACCGGGATAGGGCCATTGTGGCAGTGCGCGCCGCCGAGCTGCGGTCCGCGCGCTGCTGGACCCGGTATTTTGTGACGTTTGTTTACACCTGTTGCGATTGCTCGCAAGCGCTGTGGGCTGGCGCTGGCACACTGCCGTCCCATCTTGGTGTTTTTACGGTAGGAGTGTCTATGTCGTCTCGTTATGTGTTGTCGCGTTCGGCTGGGTGGGTGGCCGCCGCCGCTGTGGCTGTGTCGGGTGCCGCTGCGGCCCAGACAGCGGCCGAGCCGAGCAACCAAGTGTCTCTGAGCGCCAGCGCTTTCAAAGACGTGCCTGAGGATTGGCTCACCATGGTGGTGCGCGCCAGCACCGACGCCGCCGATGCGGTGAGTGCCCAGAACCAACTCAAGGTGATCGTGGAAGCCGCTTTGGCCAGCTTGCGTGCGCAAGCCCAGCCGCAACAAATGGAAGTGCGCACCGGCAGCTTTGGCATTTACCCACGCCACAACAACCAGGGCCGAGTGATTGGCTGGCAGGGCAGTGCCGAGGTGGTGATTGAGGGCCGCGACTTTGCCCGCGTCAGTGCCGCCGCTGGCAAAGTGCCTGGCATGGCGGTCAGCAGCGCCGGGTTTTCGCTCTCACGCGAGGGGCGGCAACAGCTCGAGTCGCAAGTGCAGACACTGGCGGTGGAGCGTTTTCGCCAGCGCGCTCAGGAATTGAGCCGCAGCTTTGGCTTCAGCGGCTACACCGTGCGCCAGGTGTCGGTGAGTTCGGCCGATCAGGGTGCGCCGGTGATCGCCCACCGCGCCATGGCCGCGCCCATGGCCATGGCGGCAGCGGCCGACATGGCGGTGCCCGTAGAAGCCGGCAAGGCGACTGTTCACATCACGGTCAGCGGCACGGTGCAGATGCGCTGATCGGCCGCGGGCGCCAGGGGTGGCATCGCGCCGCCCTGTGCCGCCCCGTGCCACATTACTGCGCCACCCAGCCGCCGTCCATGTTCCAGGCCACGCCACGCACATTGTTGGCAGCGGCCGAGCAGAAGAACACCGCCAGTTCGCCCAGCTCGTCGGGCGTGGTGAACTGCATGGACGGCTCTTTTTCGCCCAGCAGCGCTTTTTTGGCGTCTTCGTTGGACACGCCCAGCGCGGCGGCTTTGGCGTCCACCTGTTTTTGCACCAACGGGGTCAGCACCCAGCCGGGGCAGATGGCGTTGCAGGTCACGCCGGTGGTGGCGTTTTCCAGCGCGGTGACCTTGGTCAGGCCCACGATGCCGTGTTTGGCCGCCACATAGGCCGATTTCTCGGCCGAGGCCACCAGGCCGTGCACCGACGCCACGTTGATGATGCGGCCCCAGTTGGCCGCGCGCATGGCCGGCAGCGCCAAACGGGTGGTGTGGAAAGCGCTGGTGAGGTTGATGGCGATGATCGCGTCCCAGCGCTCGGTGGGAAAGTTCTCAATGCGCGAGACATGCTGAATACCGGCGTTGTTCACCAAGATATCGACCTGGCCAAAGCGCTCGGCGGCAAAGGCCATCATGGCCTCGATCTCGCTGGCTTGGCTCATGTCAGCGCCGTGGTAGGCCACGTTCACGCCGAGCGCGCGGATCTCGGCCTGCGGGCCTTCGGCGTCGCCAAAACCATTGAGCACAATATTGGCGCCCTGGCGCGCCAGCGCCTTGGCAATGCCCAGACCGATACCGCTGGTTGAGCCGGTGACGAGGGCTGTCTTGTTCTTCAGCATCAGAGCTACTCCTGTTCTATTACGATAGATCCACCAAACACTTGAATCATTATCACGGAGTCGCCTGTGTCCCACGTTACGCCGATCTTGTCCTTCATCGAAGTGCCGGGCGCACCCGCGCGCGCCGGCGGACAACGGCGCATGGCCTATTGGGACTGGCTGGCGCAGCCGGGCGGCGACCCAGACCATGTGGTGCTGTGTGTGCATGGCCTGACCCGCCAGGGCCGCGACTTCGATGTGCTGGCCCGCGCCCTGAGCGCCCACGCACGGGTGATTGCGGTCGATGTGGCCGGCCGTGGCCACAGCGATTGGCTGGCCGATCCGCTGCAATACCAAGTGCCCACCTATGTGGGCGACATCATGGCGCTCATGCAGCGGCTGCGCGCCCAGCAGCCCGGCGTACAGATCGATTGGGTGGGCACCAGCATGGGTGGCCTGATCGGCATGGGTGTGGCCAGTGTGGCCGAACACGCGCCGCGCCGACTGGTGCTCAACGATGTGGGACCGGCGCTGGAGTGGAGCGCCCTGCAGCGCATCGGCACCTATGTGGGCGCCGACCCCGTGTTCCCCTCGGTGCAGGCGGCGGTGGACGCCTTGGCCATTTTGTCGGTGGGCTTTGGTCCGCACACCCCGCAGCAGTGGCGCGACTTGTCGCTGCCCATGCTGCGCGAGCGCGACGGGCGCTGGGGTCTGCACTACGACCCGGCGATTGGTGCAGCCTTCAAGGCTTTGTTGCAACTGCCGCCGGAGACCGCCGCGCAAGCCGCCGCCGCTGGCGAAGCCGCGCTGTGGGCCGCCTACGACGCCATCAGCGCGCCGACCCTGGTGCTGCGGGGGCAACATTCCGATCTGCTGAGCGTCGCCACGCTGCAAGCCATGACCGAGCGCGGTCCCCGCGCCCGCGCCCACACGGTGGCTGGGGTCGGTCATGCGCCCACCCTGGTGGCCAGCGACCAGGTGGCTGTGGTGCGCGACTTTTTGTTGGGTGGCGCGCATGGCTGATGCCCCGAGCACCGAACGCAAAGCGGTGGCCGACAGCGCGCGCTCGGCGATTGTGGTGGCCACCTCGGCCGACTTGCCGGCCGACGACCACGCCTTGGCCCGCGCGCGCGCCTTTGCCGAACCCTTGCTGGCCTACGAAAACCTCGACACGGGCGAGAACATTCTGTCGCACGCCGACGCCGTGGCCGCCATCTTGCAGCACATTGGCGGCTCGCAAGCCATGCAGGCTGCTGCCTACTTGGTGTACGCCTGTCAGCACCTGAACCGCCCGCAGGAAACCATCACCAAAGCCTTTGGTGAGCACTTCGCTGCCTTGGCCATGGAGACCACCAAGCTGGTGCAACTGCAGCGCGCGGCGCGCAACAAAAGCATCGAGGTCGAGGCGCGCAAGGCCGAAGAGCGCCAGGCCGCACAAGACGCCGCCCTGCCGGTGCCGTCTGTGGCCAAGCAACCGGTGTCTGAGCTGGCCGCGTCACAGACCGAAAACGTGCGCAAGATGCTGCTGGCCTTCTCGCGCGACATGCGGGTGGTGATGCTGCGCCTGGCCTCTCGGCTACAGACCTTGCGCTACTTTGCCGCCATCAGGGGCGACCCGGGGCCTGCACTGGCCAGCGAGTCGCTGCATGTGTTTGCCCCCTTGGCCAACCGCCTGGGCATTTGGCAAATCAAGTGGGAACTAGAAGACCTGGCCTTCCGGTTTCTGGACCCAGACACCTACAAGCGGGTGGCGCGCTGGCTGGATGAAAAGCGTGTGGAGCGCGAAGCGCATGTGGAGCAGGTGCGCAGCGACCTGGAAAGTGCCTTGGCCGCCCAGGGCGTGGTGGCGCAGGTGGCGGGGCGCCCCAAACACATCTACAGCATCGTCAAAAAAATGCGCGGCAAGTCGCTCGACTTTGAGCGGGTGTTTGACATCCGCGCGCTGCGTGTGGTGGTCGACAACGTCGACGCGTGCTACGCCGCCTTGGCCTATGTGCACGCGCACTACACCCCCATCGCCGAGGAGTTCGACGACTACATTGCCAAACCCAAGCCCAATGGGTACCAGTCGCTGCACACGGTGGTGCGCGACGCACAGGGGCGGGCGTTTGAAATTCAGATCCGCACCCAGGCCATGCACGACCACGCCGAACACGGGGTGGCGGCGCATTGGGCCTACAAAGAAGCGGGCACCAAAGGGTATGCCGGTGTGTCGGCCAGTTCGGAGTACGACGCCAAGATCGCGGTGCTGCGCCAATTGCTGGCCTGGGAACGCGACCTCAGCGGCAGTGCCACGGGTTTGTTTGACGATCGCATCTATGTGCTGACGCCAGACGCTGCGATTGTGGAACTGCCCCAAGGCGCGACCGCGCTGGATTTTGCTTACAGCGTGCACACCAGCCTGGGACACCGCTGCCGGGGCGCGCGGGTCGATGGCGCCATGGTCACACTCAACACCCCGCTGCAGAACGGCCAGACGGTGGAGATTGTGTCGGCCAAAGAGGGCGGTCCATCGCGCGACTGGCTCAACCCCGATCTGGGTTTTTTGGTCAGCCACCGGGCCAAGAGCAAGGTGCGTGCGTGGTTCAACGCCCTGGCCATGGAGCAAACCTTGGCCAAAGGCCGCGAGGCTTTGGACAAACTGCTGCAGCGCGAAGGCAAAACCGCGCAGCGCCACGACGAACTGGCGCAGGCCTTGGGCTTGGACAACGCCAATGCGCTGTACGAAGCGCTGGGCAAAGAAGAGCTGAGCCTGCGCGCTGTGGAGTCGGTGTGGCGTTCGCCGGAGGCCGAGCCAGATCCGGCGGATGTGCCGCTGCGCAAGCCACGCAGCGGGCACACCTCTGGCGGCCCGGGTGGCGTGCTGGTGGTGGGGGTGGATTCGCTCATGACGCAGCTGGCGCGCTGCTGCAAGCCAGCGCCACCGGACGATATTCGGGGCTTCATCACCCGTGGCAAGGGCGTGAGCATCCACCGCAGCGATTGCCCGGACTTTCGCCATCTTGCCGCTCGCACCCCGGACCGCGTGATCGATGTGCAGTGGGGTGGCGCGAGCAAAGGCGAGGACAAAGCCGTGTACCCGGTGGACGTGGCGGTGCAAGCGACCGACCGCCAGGGCTTGCTGCGCGACATCTCGGATGTGTTTGCCCGCGAGAAAATGAATGTGATTGGCGTGCAGACCCAATCGGTCAAAGGTGTGGCCTGGATGACCTTCACCATCGAAGTGCGCAGCGCTGTGCAGGTGGCGCGCGCGATGTCGGTGGTGGGCGATGTGGCTGGTGTGCTTGATGTGCGCAGGAAGTAGCGCTTTTGCTGCTATACTGCGAGGCTTCGAACAGACTTCAGGCGCGTAGCTCAGCTGGTTAGAGCACCACCTTGACATGGTGGGGGTCGTTGGTTCGAGTCCAATCGCGCCTACCAACACAAAAGCCCCGGCACACGTGCCGGGGCTTTTTGTTTTTGGCGCACCGGTTTGGCCGTGTCAGCAAAAAAAACGGCCCCGCAGGGCCGTTGTGGTGCTCAAGTCAATGCCCGATCATTTCTGGGCCAGCACCCAGGCGGCCAGCTTCTTGGCGTCGGCTGCACTGACCTGGGGGTTGGCGGGCATGGGGATCGCGCCCCACACGCCAGAACCCCCTTTGATGATTTTGGTGGCCAATGCGTCC
>CAMBOY010000186.1 GCA_945869245.1 Hydrogenophaga intermedia | reverse complement strand
TGGCGCAGGCCGGCCTGCCGATTGAACTCATTGCCGACGACCAAGAATTCACCCACGAATGGCTGCGCGAAGGCCAGGTGTTGGGCTGTGTCACGTCCTTGGGCCAGGCCCTGCGCGGCTGCCGCATGGAGCCGCTGGGCGTGATGGACTATGTGTTGGTGGCACAGCCGGCTTATGCCGCACAGCACTGTCCGCGCGGTTTGACGGCGCACAACTTCCACACCGTGCCCTTCATCACCTTCAACCGCAAAGACCACCTGCCGTATGAATTTGTGATGCGCGCCTTTGGTTTGTCGCGCGTCATGCTCAAGCAGTTCTTTGTGCCCAGCACCCACGCCATGGTCAACGCGGTCAAGGCCGGCTGGGGCGTGAGCGTGCTGCCCGAGCTGGCGGTGCGCGCCGACTTGGCGCGTGGCGATTTGGTACGGCTGGTGCCGCGCCACCAGCTGGGCGTGGCTTTGTATTGGCATTGCTGGAACCTCAATTCCGACGTGCTCGATGGCTTGAGCGCCGCCCTGCGCACCGCTGCGCGCCTGCAGCTCAAGCCCGCGCCGACACAAGAGTGACCAGCCGGTCGCGTTTCAGGCCATTTGGTCGTGCTCTACCCTGTTGGGTAGAACTCGGGCACAATGGTGGGTGTTTTCCTTTCCCCACACCCCATGTCCGCCGTCAGCACCGCACCGAGTCCCAAGTTGAGCTTTCGCCAGCAAATGCACCTGGCCCGGGAAGACGCCATCATCGTGGCGGTGAACCGCTTGCTGGCCGACAAAGGCTTCGACGCGATGACGGTCGATGAAGTGGCGGCCGAGGTGGGCATTGCCAAGGCCAGCCTGTACAAGCACTTTCCCAGCAAGGAAGACTTGGCGGCCACTGCCATGGCGCGTGTCATGCAGCGCGCGGTGTCTTTTTTGGTCGGGGTAGACCCCACGCAGCCGCCACTGGAGCGCCTGCGGGCCACCGCCCGCTGGACCATGGGGCTGCAACTGGCGGGCGAAATGCCCTCGCTGCCGAGCGAAAACTCCAGCCTGCGCACCGCGCTGGCGGCCAACACCGACTACATGGACGGCCTGATGACGGTGAGCGACACGCTGGGCGAGTGGATCGAGGCCGCCCAGGCCGATGGCAGCCTGGACGCGCAATTGCCGCCGGTTGCGGTGCTCTATACCCTGTACGCCCGGGCTTGTGACCCGGTGCTGGGCTTTTTGAAGGGCTCCGGGCAGTACAGCGACGACGAGATCATTGAGATGGTGCTGCGCACCTGCTTCAATGGCCTGTGCCGCCGCTGAAGGCCTTTAGCGCACCAGCAGCACCGGCACCTTGCAGTCGGCCAGCACGCGGGTGGCGACCGAGCCCATGAGCAGATTGCCCAGCGCGCTGTGACCGTGTGAGCCCATGACCAGCAGATCGAACTTGCCGGCCGCGGCGGCTTTGCCAATCACTTCACCAGCCGAGCCCACCTTGGTGATGAGCTTGGGCTCAATGCCGTGGCGCTGCAAAAACTTGACCACGCTGGCGGTGGCTTTGGCGGCTTCGTCGGCGTAATAGGCGTTCACCACTTCGGCGCCCACAGCGGCGCGGGCCCGGGGGGGCAGGGGCGACTGCACATTGATCAGCGTGTAGTCGTTTTTGGTGCTGAACATCTCGTCGTGGGTGGTCAGGTAGGCCAGCATTTTTTTGGTGTACGCGCTGCCGTCAACGGCCAACAGAATCTTCATTGAGGGTCTCCAGTAAGAAGGTTACAGGTTTGCAGTGTACGTGCGCCGTTGGGTGCCCCGATTTGATCTGGCACAGACACACAGGCGGTGGGCGCAAAGCCCGCCTGTTCGCCTTTGCTGGCGTAGCCCAGCGGGTTGGCCACGATGCGGCAGCGTCCCACGCGCTGGTCTTGCGGGCAATGCAGGTGGCCGTGCATCCACACATCGGCCAGCGGCAGCAGCTCATCGAGCGCGTTGCAAAACGCGGCCGTGCCGGGGGTGAGGCCGTAGCGCGGGTCGGCGCTGTGCAGGGTGGGCGCGAAGTGGGTCACCGCCACGGTGGTGCCGTCAAACGGTTGCGACAGCGCGTCGCGCAGCCAGGCCTGGCATTCCAGCGCCAACTCGCGCATGGCGGCGGCGTCGAACAAAGCGCCGTGGCGCTGGGTGGCCATTTTTTGTAGGTGAAAGTTGGCCGCGCGGTAGAGCTTGTCGCGCGGGTACTGCGGCAGGGCGTCGTAGTCGCTCCAGAGGGTGGTGCCGACAAAACGCACGCCGGCGTGGGTCCACACCTCGCGCTCCAGCCAGATCAGGCCCAGGCGTTCGCAGGTGGCGCGCAGCGCGCGGTGGGTCTCGTCCCAGTCGCGGCCGTCGTATTCGTGGTTGCCGGGCACCAACAACACCGGCACCGGCCAGCCGGCGTATTGGGGTAGGGGCGAGAAGCGCTGCAGGCCCCAGTCGGGCTCGGCCAAGGGCGGGCCTTGGGTGCGGTCTTGGTACGAGCCAATGTCGCCCGCCAGCACCAGCAGTTCGGCGTCGGGCGCTGGGCTGAATGTGGCGCTGGGGTTGGCTTCCAGGTGCAAATCACTGAGCAGCTGAACGTTCATGCCAAGCCCTCGTGTAGCGCCATCTGCTCGGCCGCGCGCTGCAGCGTGGCGCGCAGCCAGCGGTGCGCCGGACTGTGGCCATACTGGCGATGCCACAAGGCGTCCACATGCACAGCGGGCACCGCCAGGGGCAAATCGCGCCACACCAGCTGCTCGGCCATGCCGGTGGCTTCAATAAAGTGCCGGGGCAGCACGGTGAGCAAATCGGTGCTGGCCACCACCCGCCCAGCCGTGAAGAACTGGTTCACCGTCAGCACCACCCGGCGCTGGCGCGACAGCGCGGTCAGGGCCTCGTCCACAAAACCGAAAGCCCGGCCCGAAAAACTCACGAGCAAGTGCCGCGCCGCGCAATACGCGTCCAGCGACAGCGGCTCGGCGGCCAAGGGGTGATCGCGCCGCATCACCACCACATAGTGGCCCGAATACAGGCGGTGCTGCTCAAAGCTGCGGGGCGCGTCGGTCAGGTGTTGCGCGCCCAGCTCGGCCAGCACGCCCGGAAAGTGGCCGATGGCCAGGTCGGCGGTGCCGTTGTCCAACAACTGCCGCGGGTCGCGGGTGGTCAGCGGTACCACGCGCAGATTCACCCCAGGGGCTTCGTTTTCCAACATGTTCACCAGCGGCGGAATCAGCTGTGCGGCGGTGGCGTCGGCCATGGTGAGCACAAAAGCGTTGTTGGCAGCCGACGGGTCAAAGTCGCCCGGCGTCAGCGCTTGCTGCAGCTGGGCCAGGGCCTCGCGCACCGTGGGCCACAGCGCCAGCGCGCGCGGCGTGGGCTCGATGCCGTGACCACTGCGGCGCACCAATTCGTCGCCCAGCGCCTCGCGCAGGCGCCGCAAGGCGTTGCTGACCGCCGGCTGGGTCATGGCCAGGTGGTCGGCGGCGCGGGTGAGGTTGCGCTCGGCCATGACCTCGTCGAACACACGCAACAGATTCAGGTCGAGATGCCGAAAAAGTCGATCTGGCATGGGCTACCTAAAATGACATTTGTCACATGAATATATGACATTTGCAAAATAAATTGGCCACATATCAGGGTTTCCCCTAGGATTGCGTCCATCGTTGGTCAATTTGTTGGGAGAAACACATGCACAACCCCGCCCTCTACCCTTTGTCGCCGCCGGCACCGGTGGTGCGCCGCACACCCGTTCCCCGGCCGGAAAACGCCCGGGCTCTGGCCGCCTTGTTGCTGGCCGCCATGGTAGCCGCCTTGGTGGTGGTGGCCGATCACTTCATCAGCACCTGGGCCGACGGCCACTTGTTCCTCGCCTGGGTGGCGCTGTGGGCGGTGGTGTTTGCCGCCACCGCTTTGCTGGCCGCCCCGGCGCGCCAGCTGGCGCAGCGCTCGGTGCAAGGCCTGGACGCTTGGGCCCGCGGTCGCGCCCAAGCCCGCGCCGAGGCCCGCCTGTGGGACCTGGCCAAGAGCGACCACCGGGTCATGGCCGAACTGGTGCAGGCCCGCGCCCGCGCCGCCGAAGCCCAGGCCGCCACCGAAGCCGCCTTGGCGCCCCTGGGTCTGGACAACGGTGTGGTGCTGCCGCAGCACCGCGCCACGTATCTGGAGCGCCTGGCGGCGCAACGACGCAGCAGCAACCGCCTGTACTACATCTGATCGGCGCCGCGCCACAAAAAAAGCCACCGGATTGCGGTGGCTTTTTTTTCGCCCAGACCATATGTCCGGGGGCGTTGGAGGCAGGCGTCGGGTGTGGCGCCCACCCCAACGGGCGGCTGGCTTGCGGCCAGCGCCCGTGTGTGGGCCGTCAGGCCGCAGCCAGGCGCTGCTCCAGTGCGGCGCGGGTGTCGAGCAGGGCCTGGGGCAGGCCCTTGGCGAGTTTGGCAAAGTGCTCGTCGTGCAGCTTGAATTCTTCGGCCCAAGCGGCTTTGTCGATGCTGGTGACCTGCGCAAACTGCTCGGCGCTGAAGGACAGGCCATTCCAGTTGATTTCGGCATAGGCCGGGGCCACGCCAAACATGGTCTGCTCGCCCTGGGCTTTGCCTTCAAGGCGGTCGATCACCCACTTGAGCACGCGCATGTTGTCGCCGTAGCCGGGCCAGACGAATTGGCCGTTGGCGTCCTTGCGGAACCAGTTGACACAGTACAGGGCGGGCAGGGTGTGGCCGGCGGCCTGCGCCTGCTGGCCCAGGTTGAGCCAGTGCTGGAAATAGTCGCTCATGTTGTAGCCGCAGAAGGGCAGCATGGCAAACGGGTCGCGGCGCACCACGCCCTGGGCGCCAAAAGCGGCGGCGGTGGTCTCACTGCCCATGGTGGCGGCCATGTAGACGCCTTCGGTCCAGCTGCGGGCTTCGGTCACCAGCGGCACGGTGGTGGAGCGGCGACCGCCAAACAGAATGGCGTCGATCGCCACACCTTTCGGGTCGTCCCAGGCCGCATCCAGCGCCGGGTTGTTGGTGGCGGCCACGGTAAAGCGGGCGTTGGGGTGAGCGGCCTTGCTGCCTTTTTCTTTGGCAATGGCGGGCGTCCAGTCCTTGCCTTGCCAGTCGATCAGGTGATCGGGCAGGCTGCCGGTGTCTTTTTCCATGCCTTCCCACCACACGTCGCCGTCGTCGGTCAGGGCCACGTTGGTGAAGATCACGTCCTTGTGCAGGCTGAGCATGCAGTTCGGGTTGGTCTTCATATTGGTGCCCGGGGCCACGCCAAAGTAGCCCGCCTCGGGGTTGATGGCGACCATCTTGCCGTCGGCAGTGGGCTTGATCCAGGCGATGTCGTCGCCAATGGTGGTGACGTTCCAGCCTTCAAAGGCCTTGGGCGGCACCAGCATGGAGAAATTGGTCTTGCCGCAGGCGCTGGGGAAAGCCGCTGCCACGTGGTACTTTTTGCCTTCGGGGTTGGTCACGCCCAAAATCAGCATGTGTTCGGCCAGCCAGCCCTGGTCGCGGCCCATGTTGGACGCAATGCGCAGCGCAAAACACTTCTTGCCCAGCAGCGCGTTGCCGCCATAGCCCGAGCCGTACGACCAGATTTCGCGCGTTTCGGGGTAGTGCACGATGTATTTGGTGGTCGGGTTGCAAGGCCAGCTGGTCTGGTCTTTTTCGCCCGCGGCCAGCGGCGCGCCCACGGTGTGCATGCACGGGACAAATTCGCCATCGCTGCCCAGCACGTCGTACACCGCCTTGCCCATGCGGGTCATGAGCTTCTGGTTGACCACCACATACGCACTGTCCGACAGCTCCACGCCAATGTGGCTGATGGGTGAGCCCAGCGGGCCCATGCTGAAGGGAATCACGTACAGGGTGCGCCCGCGCATGCAGCCATCGAACAGCGGGTTGAGCGTGGCGCGCATCTCGGCCGGGGCCATCCAGTTGTTGGTCGGGCCGGCGTCTTCTTTTTTCTCCGAGCAGATGTAGGTGCGGTCTTCCACCCGGGCCACGTCCGACGGGTCGGTCCAGGCCAGGAAAGAGTTGGCGCGTTTGGCCGGGTTGAGCTTTTTGAAGGTGCCGGCCGCCACCAGTTCGGCGCACAGGCGGTCGTATTCTTCTTGCGAGCCATCGGCCCAGTAGATGTTGTCGGGCTTGCACAGGGCGGCCATGTCGGCGACCCAGGCGATCAAGCGGGCGTTTTTGACGTAGGCCGGTGTGTTCAGGTTCAGGCCCTGCATCACGGGAGAGTTCATGGGAGTGGCTCCAGAAGTTGATAACCGTTGCGCGAAGGACACGTGTGGCCGCCGCAGGCCATGCCTGGGGCGGCGGCAATCCCCTCGCAAAAATCAGGGGCGGTCGGCGATCGG
>CAMBOY010000185.1 GCA_945869245.1 Hydrogenophaga intermedia | reverse complement strand
CAAAGGCTTCGAATTCCCAGCTGCGCATCGCCAGCACCAAGGTGTAGCCCTCGCGGTCTTTGTCGGCCAGTTTCTGGTCGGCTTGGTGCTGCTGGGCAAAGTCTTGCGCCACCCGCTGCAGCCGGTCCATAAACGCTGGGGCCACCGACCGGCTCACCGAGCCGTGCACCAGCATCAGGCCTTCGGCCTCGCCGTCGAACCCACCGCCAAAGTAGTCCAGCAGTGCGTGCTCGCGAAAATAGGTCATCACCGGGCCATGCGGCAGCCAGCGGAAGGTTTTGGCCAGCTTGAGCCGGTAGCGGTTGAGCGGGCGCAATTCGATGATGCCGATGCGGTCGAGCTGCACCAGCGCCTTCACCGCCTCGGCCTCGCTCAGACGGTAGGCGCCGGTCATTTGCTCCAGCGTCCATTGGCTCAGCACACAAATGGCCACCAGCAGCAGTTGTTTGTCGGCCACCACCGCGCGTTCTTGTTCGGGTCGCAGCTGCTGCAGCAAGTGCTGCGTGTCGGCCACGCGGCGCGCCAGTTCGGCAAAGTCCAGCTTCATCGCCCGGCAGATCTCGTCCACCCGCGCCAGCGACATATCGCCTTTGGCCAGCATGCGTTTCACACTCGACTCGGCCATGCCCAGCGCTTGCGCCAGGTCGGCGTAGGTCATGCTGAGTGCTTTGAGTTCTTTTTTGATCGCCGTGACCAGATCGGAGGTGGTGCTCATAGGTGGCGTTTTTTGATACCAGCAGTGTATTGGTGTTTGACTGTATCGCGTATCAATGCTTGCTGGGGGCGTGGCGGCGCACACTGGGCCATCACCTCACTGTTTGGAGCCGCGGTACGCGCATGCCCTCTCACCCCCTCGCCCCCCCCTTGCCCCGGCACACCCCGAAGCACCCGGCCGCCGCTTGGGCCGCTTGGCCGGTGTGTCGGGCGCTGGCGCGCCAGCCACTGCGGCACAATGCCTCGCGTTGTGCTGCCTGAGCGTCACACCACCCAAAAGACTTTTGCCCCATGACCGCCACAGCCCCGTCCGCCGTCCACAACCAGCCCCACACCGGGCAATTCGGCTTGCTCACCCAGCGCCGCTTTGGCCCGTTTTTTTGGGTGCAGTTTTTGGGCGCCGGCAACGACAACGTCTTCAAATTCGCCTTCACCGTGCTGGTGACTTACCAGATCCAGCTGCAGTGGCTGCCGTCGTCTCTGGCGGGCCTGGTGATTGGCGCGTTGTTCATCTTGCCCTTTGTGCTGTTTTCAGCCACCAGCGGGCAGCTGGCTGACAAATACCCCAAGGAGCGGCTGATCCGTTTTCTGAAGACGATGGAAATTGTGGTCATGCTGCTGGCCGGCTGGGGGTTTTGGCAGCAAAACGTGCCGCTGCTGCTGGCCTGCATTTTTCTCATGGGCCTGCAGAGCACGTTGTTTGGGCCGGTCAAGTTCGCTTACCTGCCGCAGCACCTGACCGAGCGTGAAATCACCGGTGGCAACGGCATGGTCGAAATGGGCACCTTTGTCGCCATTTTGCTGGGCAATGTGGCGGGCGGTTTGCTGATAGCCATGCCGCTGGTGGGACCGCATTACGTGGCTTTCGCCTGTGTGGGCCTGGCTGCGCTCGGCCGCCTGTGTGCGCAGGCGGTGCCGGTGTCGCCCGCTACCGATCCGGGGCTCACCATCAACTGGAACCCGTTCACTGAAACCTGGCGCAACCTCAAGCTTGCGCACGGCAATATCGTCGTGTTCCGTTCGCTGCTGGGCATCAGCTGGATGTGGTTTTTTGGCGCGGTGTTTTTGAGCAACTTCCCCGCCTTTGCGCACGACGTGCTGCGCGGCGACGAACAGGTGGCCTCGCTGCTGTTGGTGGTGTTTTCGGTTGGCATTGGCGCGGGTGCCCTGCTGTGCGAGGTGCTCAGCCGCCGCCATGTGGAGATAGGTCTGGTGCCGCTGGGCGCCATCGGCATGACGGTGTTTTCCGTGGACCTGTACTTTGCCAGCCGGGGCCTGGCGGCGCCCGATGTGCAAGGCGTGTGGGAGTTTCTGGCCCAGCCCGCCCACTGGCGCGTGCTGGCCGATCTGGCGCTGCTGTCGCTGTTTGCCGGCATCTACAGCGTGCCCATGTACGCCCTGATCCAACTGCGCAGTCGGCCCACCCACCGCGCGCGGGTGATTGCGGCCAACAACATCCTCAATGCCCTGTTCATGATCGCCAGCTCGCTGCTGGCTGGGGCCTTGCTCAGTGCGGGCTTCACCATCAGCGAGCTGTTTTTGTTCATTGGCCTGCTCAACGCGGTGGTGGCGGGCTACATCTTTTTGGTCGTGCCCGAATACCTGCTGCGCTTTGTGGCCTGGCTGCTGTCGCGCCTGGTGTATCGCTTTCGCGTGCAGGGCGACGAGCACATCCCAACCCAAGGCGCTGCCGTGCTGGTGTGCAACCACGTCAGTTTTGTGGACGCGGTGCTGCTGATGTCGGCCAGCCCTCGGCCCATCCGGTTTTTGATGGACCACCGCATTTTTAAAGTGCCGGTGCTGGGCTGGCTGTTTAAGTTGGCCAAAGCCATCCCCATTGCCCCGCGCGCCGAGGACCCCGCGGCGTTTGAGGCCGCTTTTGCCCAGGCCGCACAAGTGCTGCGCGAGGGCGATGTGCTCGGCATTTTTCCCGAAGGCGGCATCACCCCCGACGGCACCCTGCAGTCCTTCAAGGGCGGTGTGGTCAAGATCGTGGACCAGGCCCGCACCGACGGCGTGCCAGTCGCCGTGGTTCCCATGGCGCTCAACAACCTGTGGGGCTCGTTTTTCAGCCGCATCGAGCGGGTGGGCGAGCGCCCCACCGCCATGGTCAAACCCTGGCGTCGCGGCTTGTTCAGCCGGGTCGGCTTGCATGTGGGCGCACCGCTGGCAGCGGCGGATGTGACAGCAGAGGTGCTGCGGGAGCGGGTGGCGGGGTTGATGCGGGTGGGGTGACTTCAGGCGCAGCGGCCATGCTTGAGCGGCGCGTCTCGGTCACCCGTCGGCGTGTGGCCTGCAGTTACGCTCTGCGCCCAAGCCGCCACATCTGCACAGGCCAACGCACCAGGTTCAGCACATTGCCCGCCAGAATCAGACCCACGCCCAGGCCGGTCCACAGGTCCACCTGCTCCGAGTACACCAACCAGCCGACCAAGGCGGTCAGCGGCACCCGCAAAAAGTCCATCGGCACCACCACGGTGGCGTCGGCGTGTTGCATGGCCCGGGCAAAACAATAGTGCGAATAGGTGCCACAAAATGCCACCACCAGCACCCAGCCCCAAGTCTGCGCCGACGGCCATTGCCACACCATCAGCGCCGGCACCAGCCCGATGGCGCTTTGCACCACCAGCATCCAAAAGCTCACGGTGATGGCCTCGTCGGTGCGGGTGAGCGACTTCACCAGTACCACCGAAATGGCAAAGCCCAAGGCGCAGGCCAGCGCAATCAGCTGTCCCACGTCCACCGTGCCGGCGCTGGGCCGCACGATCACCGCCACCCCCACCAGACCCAGCACCACCGCCAGCCATTTGCGGCCGTTCATGCGTTCACCCAGAAACAACACGGCCAGCACCGCCGACCAGATCGGCATGGTGAATTCGATCGACACCAGCTGAGCCAGCGGAATCAGGGTGAGTGCCACAAACCAGCCGTACTGCGCGGCGTAGTGCACCCCATTGCGCGCGATGTGCTGGGGCAGCCGCTCGGTGCGCATGGCGGCCAGACCACCGGCGGCGCGCACCAGCGGCCACAACATGGCCATGCCCAACACCGAGCGCATCAACATGATTTGAAACACCGACAGCTCGCGCGTGGCCTCGCGCCCGGCCACGGCGATCACCACCATCAGCGTCAGCCAGCCGGCCATCCAGGCGGCGGCGTGGGGAATGGACGCGGTGGTGGGATTGGGCATCGGCGCAGGATAGTGGATGGGGGTGGCGGTTGTGATGGGTCGGCGCGGCGCTGTTTGTCTGGCCAGTGGCTCACAGGCCTTCTTTCACCAAAGGCCGCAAGGCCCACAAGCCCAGTGCTGGCCCGAGCGCCAGCCCAGTCAGCAGCCAGCCCAGCGGCACCCATTCGGTCAGGGCCACAAACAGCAGAATGCTCACAATGCTGATGCCAAAGCCGATGCTGTTGCTCAGCGTCAGCACGCTGCCCACCGCTTGCGGCGGCGCGTTGCGCGCGGTCAGGGTAGAAAACTGCGGCGAATCGCCCGCCACGCTGATGCCCCACACCACCAGCCAAGCGTAAAACACCGCGTCGCTGGCCTGTAGCAGCCAGGGCGCGGCCAGGCAGCACAGGCCGCTGATGCCCAGCAGGGCGCCGGCCACGCGGGCGCTGCCCCAGCGCCGTGCGGCGTGCCCGCCCAGAGCGCAACCCAGCGCGCCGCTGCCCAAAATAAAGAACGCCGCCCACGACAGGCTCACGCCGCTTAGCCGGGTGGCCAAAATCAGTGGCATCAGCACCCACACGGTGTACAGCTCCCACATGTGGCCAAAGTAGCCCAGCACCGAGCTGCGCACCCGCGCATCGGTCCACAGCGTGCCCAGCGCCTGCCATTGCAGGGTGGTGACCCGGGCCTGCGCTTGCGGCGCCTCACCCAGGGTCAAGATCAGCAAGCCGCCCAGCGCCGCGAGCGCCGCCACGCCGAGCATGATGCTGGGCCAGGGCAGGGCGTCGGCCAATGCGCGCAGGCCGTGGGCGCTGGCCGAGCCGATCACCAGCGCACCCACCAGATAACCCAGCGCCGCGCCCAGCCCCTGGCGGTACCACTGCGACGCGATCTTCATGCCCACTGGGTAGATGCCGGCCAGAAAGAAGCCGGTGGCAAAGCGCCAGACCAGCAGCGCCTCAAAGCTCGCCACCATGGCCCAGGCGCCCACGGTGCAGCCAGCGCCGGCCAGCGCGCACAGCACAAACACCTTGGGCGCGCTGAAGCGGTCGGCAATCGCCAGCAGCGCAAACACCAAGGTGCCCAGAATGAAGCCGAATTGCAGCGCCGATGTCAGCGTGCCCACTGTGGTGGCCGGCCAGCCAAAGCTGCGTTGCAGATCGGGCATGACCGCGTTGACCGCGAACCACAGCGAGGTGCCGGCGAACTGGGCCAGCACCAAGACGGGCAACACATGGCGAGGGACGATGGGCATGCTCCGCACTGTAGCGGTGCCCCTTCACAGGGGCTGTCGCTTAGGCTGTGGTGATGTCTTCGACCTTGGGCTCGTCGCTGCCGAACAGCGCCAAGTCGCGGATGTTCTTTTGTACCGCCACCGAGCCAAACAAGGCCAACAGAAAAGACATGGCGTAGAAGCCTTTTTCGCTGTCGCTCAGCGTGGCGTTCCACAGGCCAATGGTCAGCAGCAAGAGCGCGGCCACCACCGACACCCAGCACAGGCCGTAATAGATGCCGGTGACGCGGATGCCTTCGAGCTTGTCGCGCACGGTTTTTTGCAGCGACACGGCGGCGAACAGGCCAAACAGCAGCAGGGTGAAGTAGTAGCCCTTTTCATTGAGTGCCATGTTGGCGTTCCACAGACCGGTCAAAAAGGTGAGGGCGCCCACCAGCATGGCGGTCCAGGAGGCGGCCACAAAGGCACCGGTGGGTTTTTGGATGGCGGGGGCGATGGGTGTCGAGGGCATGTGGTGGTCCTGAAGTTGCAGTTTGGGGTACGGCCAGCGCGGCCGGCGCCCGCCACTGTAGGCCCGGAGGTTGGGGGTGCGACGGGCAATATTGCCAGGTGCTGTTTGGTGATACTTTATGTCTGATTAATCAATACCAGATCATAAAAACGCATCTTTTTTGTGCCAAGACGCCCACCATGCGGACACAAGCATGTGCTTGGGTCTTGAGGATGTGTATGACTGCAATGCGTAATGTCCGTGGTGTGGCCCCGATGCGCGGTGTGCGCCGCTGGGCGCTGGGTGCCGTGCTGGCAGCCGCTGTGGCGGGTTTGGGTGGTTGTTATGTGGTGCCGATCGACCACCGGGCGCCGCCTGCGCCAGTGGCTTTGCCCGCCCCTGCGCCGGGACCGGTGCTCTTGAGCGCCCGGCTGTACCCGGCCAACGATATGGCCGCGCGCCACGGTGTGGTGAACGCGCACGTCACCAACGATTTGCAAGGGCGGGGCACGTTTGCGGCGGTGATCGGCGCCGAGTCGTTCGCTGGTGAGGCCACGCGCCAGTCGCAATCCAGCCGCGAAGGCGTGGCCAATGGCGCTGGCAACCGGGGCGGCTACCTGAGCTGTCAATACACCATGAACTCCAGCACCCAGGGCATCGGCCGTTGCCGCTTGCACGACGGTGCCGCGTTCACCATGCACCTGGGCCAGTAAACGGGCGCAGGCCCACGGTGTCGCTGGCAGGGGCGCCGGTGAGTTTCAGGTGCCCCAGGTACTGC
>CAMBOY010000184.1 GCA_945869245.1 Hydrogenophaga intermedia | reverse complement strand
GTCTTCGGCGGCGTTGAGCGGCGGCACACCCAGGGTCTTGGCGATCTGGTCGGTGTCCAGGGCGGTGGTCAGCCGTCCTTGGTTTTTGTAGGGCTCGCGGGTCACGGTCGGGTAGTACAGCAACTGCTGCGCAATCATCTCGCCCAGGAACTCGTGCTTGGGCAGGTCTTGGGTGATGTAATCGTGATACGCCAGTTCCTTCACCTCGCGCACCCCGTGCACCAAGATCACCTGTTCGAATTTTTCGTAGGTCTGCGGGTCGCGGATCACGCTCATGAAGGGCGCCAGTCCGGTGCCGGTGGCCAGCAGGTACAGGCGCTTGCCGGGCAGCAGGTAGTCGATCAGCAGGGTGCCGGTGGGTTTTTTGCCGACGATGATGTTGTCGCCCACTTGGATGTGTTGCAGGCGCGAGGTGAGCGGGCCGTCTGGCACCTTGATGCTCAGGAACTCCAGCGTTTCTTCGTAGTTGGCGCTGGCGATGGAGTAGGCGCGCAGCAGCGGCTTGCCGTCCACCTTCAGGCCGATCATGGTGAAGTGGCCGTTCGAAAACCGCAGCGCGGTGTCGCGCGTGGTGGTGAACGAGAACAGACGGTCGGTCCAGTGGTGCACGCTCAGGACGCGCTCTTCGTGAAAGGCACTCATAGTGGCTAAGGGGGGTGGGGCACGTTGGCGCGCAGACACAGCGCGCGGTGCGATCAAAAGGGCAACCGGAATTATCCGGGATTCCTCATAAAAAAAGGTTATTTGGCGCCTTCCGTTAAAATTCCGCGCATCCGAGGAGCGTTGCAGCGCCCACCAGCACCCGCTGGCAGCAGGCGTGAGGCTCGGACCCCATTCGCAACGACGCTCATCCACTGGACCAGTGCGGTGAGCCCTTGCAAGCGCTGCGGCCAGTGGTTTTGTTGACACCATCACTGGAGCGCACCATGAATGCACCTCTCAAAACCGCCCTCAACGCCGACTGCGTGATCGCCGACATCGGCTTGGCCGATTGGGGCCGCAAAGAAATCAAAATCGCCGAGACCGAAATGCCCGGTCTGATGGCCATCCGCGAAGAATTCACCGCCCAGCAGCCGCTCAAGGGCGCACGCATCACGGGCTCGCTGCACATGACGATCCAGACCGCGGTGCTGATTGAAACCCTGCAGGCGCTGGGCGCGCAGGTGCGCTGGGCTTCGTGCAACATCTTCTCGACCCAAGACCACGCCGCCGCCGCCATTGCCGCGCGTGGCACGCCGGTGTTCGCCATCAAGGGCGAGACGCTGGAGCAGTACTGGGACTACACACACCGCATTTTTGAGTTTGGCGCCGCTGGTACAGAGGGCGAAGGCCCGAACATGATCCTCGACGACGGCGGCGACGCCACGCTGCTGATGCACCTGGGCCAGCGCGCCGAGACCGATGCGTCGGTGCTGGCCAACCCCGGCAGCGAGGAAGAGCGCATCCTGTTTGCGGCGATCAAGGCCAAGCTGGCGCAGGACAGCACCTGGTACAGCCGCAAGAGCGCCCAGATCATTGGTGTGACCGAAGAGACCACCACTGGCGTGCTGCGCCTCAATGAAATGGCGGCCAAGGGCACGCTCAAGTTCCGTGCCATCAACGTGAACGATTCGGTGACCAAGAGCAAGTTCGACAATCTCTACGGCTGCCGCGAATCGCTGGTCGACTCCATCAAGCGCGCCACCGACGTGATGATCGCCGGCAAGGTTGCGCTGGTGGCCGGTTACGGCGACGTGGGCAAGGGCTCGGCCCAGGCCTTGCGCGCCTTGAGCGCCCAAGTGTGGGTGACCGAGATCGACCCCATCAACGCCCTGCAAGCCGCGATGGAAGGCTACAAGGTCGTGACCATGGAATACGCCGCCGACAAGGCCGACATCTTTGTCTCGGCCACTGGCAACAAGAACGTGATCCGCTACGAGCACATGGCCGCCATGAAGGACGAAGCCATCGTCTGCAACATCGGTCACTTCGACAACGAGATCGATGTTGCTTCCCTGGAAAAGCTGCAGTGGGACGAGATCAAGCCGCAGGTCGACCACGTCATCTTCCCCGATGGCAAGAAGATCACCCTGCTGGCCAAAGGCCGTTTGGTGAACCTGGGTTGCGCCACCGGCCACCCGAGCTTCGTCATGTCGTCGAGCTTTGCCAACCAGACCATTGCGCAGATCGAGTTGTTCACCAAGTCCGAGCAGTACGAAGCCGGCAATGTCTATGTGCTGCCCAAGCATTTGGACGAAAAAGTGGCGCGCCTGCACTTGAAGAAAGTGGGCGCTCAGCTGACTGAGCTGACCGACGAGCAAGCCGCGTACATCGGCGTGTCCAAGCAAGGCCCGTACAAGGCCAACACGTACCGGTATTGAGCTGTTGCGTTGCGCCCCCTAGCGGGGGTCGCGCACAGCGCGGCGGGGGTGATCCTTTCCATGCGAGCTGATCAGTTGCTTGTTGAACGAGGGCTTGCTTCGAGCAAGTCGCAGGCCCAACGCTTCATCGCGTCGGGCGTGCGCTGGCGCCTGTCTGGCGGCGATTGGAAGCGGGTGGCCAAAAACGGCGAGGAGCTGCGCGAGACGGTCGAGTTGGATGTGCTGGACGCAGCCGAGTCGCGGTTTGTGTCGCGCGGCGGCCTCAAGCTCGACGGCGCGCTCAGCGCTTGCGGCATCGACGTGCGCGGCTGGCGTTGTCTGGATGTGGGGCAAAGCACCGGTGGCTTCACCGACTGCTTGTTGCAGCGTGGTGCAGCCCAGGTGGTGGGGGTGGACGTGGGCCAAGGCCAGTTGCACCCGATGCTGCGCGCCGACCCGCGTGTGGTCTGTGTGGAGCAGTGCAACGCGCGCCAACTCACGGCCGAGTCGCTGGAACGAGCGTGCGGCCAGACCGCCGTGCCGTTTGATGTGATTGTGGGCGACTTGTCTTTTATTTCGCAGACCCTGGTGTGGCCGGCCATCGTGCCCTTGCTGGCGCCCGCAGGCCACCTGCTGATGCTGGTCAAGCCGCAGTTTGAGTTGCAGCCCGAGCAGATTGGCAAAGGCGGGTTGGTGAAAGACGCCGCGAGTTATGCGCTCGTGCAGCAACGCATTGCGCAAGCCTGTGTCGACCACGGTTTGCAGATGCGGGATTATGTTGACAGCGCCATCACCGGGGGTGATGGCAATCGGGAGTTTTTTGTATGGGCCTGCCGGTAAGTTTTGAATTTTTTCCGCCCAAGACGCCCGAGGGCGCCGAGAAGCTGCGCGGTGTGCGTCAGAAGCTCTATGCGCTTAAGCCCGAGTTCTGCTCGGTGACCTATGGCGCGGGTGGCTCGACCCAGCAAGGCACCTTCGACACGGTGGGCGAGATCTTGGCCGAAGGCGTGAGCGCAGCCTCGCATTTTTCGTGCATTGGCGCCACCAAGGCCAGTGTGCGCGAACAGCTGGCCACCTTAAAAGCCATGGGCGTCAAGCGCCTGGTGGCGCTGCGTGGTGATCTGCCCAGCGGCTACGGTGCGGGTGGCGAGTTCCACTACGCCAGCGACCTGGTGGCCTTTATGCGTGCCGAAACCGGTCGCGACTTTCACATCGAGGTGGCCGCCTACCCGGAGGTGCATCCGCAGGCCAGATCGCCCGAGGCCGATCTGCAGGCCTATGTGACCAAGGTCAAGGCCGGCGCCGACTCGGCCATCACCCAATACTTCTACAACAGCGACGCCTACTTCCGCTTTGTGGACGACGCGCACAAGCTTGGCGCCGATGTGCCGGTGGTGCCAGGCATCATGCCGATTACCAGTTCGTCGCAGTTGCTGCGGTTCTCGGATGCCTGTGGCGCCGAGATTCCGCGTTGGATCCGCCTGCGTTTGCAAGCCTATGGCGACGATGTGGAGTCCATCAAGGCCTTTGGTCTGGACGTGGTGACCGATTTGTGTGACCAGTTGCGCAACGCTGGCGTGCCGGCGCTGCACTTCTACAGCATGAACCAGAGCGCACCCACACTGGCCATTCTCGACCGTTTGCAACTCGGTTAAGGTAGCGCCTTGGTGTTCATCAAGGGGGTTTTATGGGGCTGTTGAAGTGGGTTGGCATGCTGGCGGTGGTGCTGGCCAGTGCAACGGCGGCGCACGGCGCAGACGATGGTGCGGTCCTGGCAAGCGATGCGCCTGCGCCCGTGGCCGTGCCACTGGCGGAGCCGGCCGTGCTGCCCGCGCCAGCCGCCAACGTGGTACCCGATTTGCCGCCACCGTTTGCCGATGTGGTGCTTCCTGCGGCCCCGCCACACGAACCTGCGCGTGTCGACGTCTCGTCGCACGCCTTGCTCAAGTCCGGCATGGCGTCGTGGTACGGGCCAGGCTTTCACGGCCGGCGCACCGCCAACGGCGAGCGCTACAACATGCATGAACTCACCGCCGCGCACCGCTATTTGCCGTTTGGCACCTTGCTGCAGGTGCGCAGCGTGCACACCGGCAAAACCGTGGTGGTGCGGGTGAACGACCGTGGGCCGTACAAGCACCAGCGCATTCTGGATTTGAGCCGCGCCGCCATGGACGCGCTGGGGGTGCTCGGCCGTGGTGTCACCCAGGTGGAGGTGTGGGTGCAAGCGCACCAGCTCAACGAATTCCAAGCCAAGACCGAGCGTTTTTTCAGCCGCCATCCGGGCAGCGCCCCCAAAACAGCACCCACAACACGTTCTTCCAAGGCGCCTTCCACGCGCCCTTGAATCTTCCCCACCACCGGAAACATCCCATGCGCATTGAAACCATCGCCGTGCACGGCGGCTACACGCCCGACCCCACCACCAAAGCGGTGGCGGTGCCGATCTACCAGACCGTGGCCTACGCGTTCGACGACACACAACACGGCGCCGATCTGTTCGACCTCAAGGTCGCGGGCAATATCTACAGCCGCATCATGAACCCCACCAACGGCGTGCTCGAAGCGCGCTTGGCGGCATTGGAAGGCGGCGTGGGCGCGCTGGCCATGGCATCGGGCATGGCCGCCATCACGGCGGCTATCCAGACCATTGCAGAGGCCGGTGACAACATCGTCTCGGCCAGCACGCTGTACGGTGGCACCTACAACCTGTTTGCGCACACCTTCCCGCAGCAGGGCATCAACGTGCGTTTTGCCGACCCGCGCGACCCGGCAGCCTTTGCCGCGCTGATTGACGAGCGCACCAAGGCCATCTATTGCGAATCCATCGGCAACCCGCTGGGCAACGTGACTGACATCGGCGCGCTGGCGAAGGTGGCGCACGCCGCCGGCGTGCCGCTGATCGTGGACAACACCGTGACCAGCCCCTACCTGTGCCGCCCGTTTGAACACGGCGCCGACATCGTGGTGCATTCGCTCACCAAATACCTGGGCGGCCACGGCACCACCATCGGCGGCGCCATTGTCGACAGCGGCAAGTTCCCCTGGGCTGAACACAAAGCACGCTTCAAACGCCTGAACGAACCCGACGTCAGCTACCACGGCGTGGTCTACACCGAAGCGCTGGGCGCAGCAGCCTACATTGGCCGCGCCCGCGTGGTGCCCCTGCGCAACATGGGCGCGGCACTCTCGCCCATGAACGCGTTTCAAATTTTGCAAGGCATCGAGACATTGGCCCTGCGTATGGACCGCATCTGCGAGAACGCGGTCAAAGTGGCCACCCACCTGCAAAACCACCCCAAGGTGGCTTGGGTCAATTACGCCGGCCTGCCCAGCCACCGCGACCACGCGCTGGTGCAGCAATACATGGGCGGACGGGCCTCGGGCATCATCAGCTTTGGCCTCAAGTCAGACGACTCGATTGCCGCCGGTACCCGCTTTCAGGATGCGCTGCAGCTCTTCACACGACTGGTCAACATCGGCGACGCCAAGTCGCTGGCTTGCCACCCAGCCTCCACCACCCACCGCCAGCTCAACGCCGACGAAATGAAAAAAGCCGGCGTCAGCCCCGACATGGTTCGCCTGTCGATTGGCATCGAGCACATCGATGACCTGATGGCGGATTTGGAGCAGGCTCTGGCGAAGGTGTAAGGATCGATCAACACAAAGAAGTTTTGTGGGAGCACTACGTGAAAATTAAGTCTGCGAAGCAGTTGTTGACGACTATGAAACTCCCACTGAGCGCGCAATCCTTCTTTGAAGGGCTGCGCCTGGCAGGTATGGTCGAAACTCTGGAATATGAGTCGTCGACTGGGAGCGGTGAAGTCAAGGAGTTCAACAGACTGGGCGGAATCAATAATCAAGTGCAACACCCAACCGGTAAGGTACCGCGATGGGCAAGCACTATGAACAACTCACGGCTGAAGAACGAGCAGCGATCATGATGATGAAGGCAAACAACTGCTCGGCGCGCACGATCGCGTTGGCCTTGCACCGCGCGCCTTCGACCATCACCCGCGAACTCAAACGCTTTGGCGCCGCCTGGCCGGATCGCCCTGCATCGGCGGCCAACACCCCTGCTGCCTATGACGCCCGCGCCGCTGGCCTGCG
>CAMBOY010000183.1 GCA_945869245.1 Hydrogenophaga intermedia | reverse complement strand
CAATTCAACGCCGACACCAACCCCAACAAGGTCAACCTGGGCGTGGGCGTGTATTTCGACGACAACGGCAAACTGCCGCTGCTCCAGTGCGTGCAAGCCGCTGAAGCGACCATGATGGCCAAGCCCACCCCGCGTGGTTACTTGCCCATCGACGGCATTGCCGCTTACGACGCCGCTGTCAAGGGCTTGGTGTTTGGCGCTGAATCCGAAGTGGTGAAAAGCGGCCGTGTGGCCACCGTGCAAGCCATGGGCGGCACCGGCGGCCTGAAAATCGGCGCTGATTTCCTGAAAAAAGTCAGCCCCAACGCCACCGTGCTGATCTCCGACCCCAGCTGGGAAAACCACCGCGCGCTGTTCACCAACGCCGGCTTCACGGTCGACACCTACCCCTACTTTGACCAGTCCGCCAACGGCGGCTTGGGTGGCATCAACTTCACAGGCATGTTGGCCGCGCTCAACGCCGCCGCGCCCGGCACCATCGTGCTGTTGCACGCTTGCTGCCACAACCCCACCGGCTACGACATCAGCCCCGAGCAGTGGGACCAGGTCATTGCCGTGGTCAAGGCCAAGGGCCTGACCGCCTTCTTGGACATGGCCTACCAAGGCTTTGGCTACGGTATTGCCGAAGACGGCGCCGTGATCGCCAAGTTCGTGGCCGCTGGCCTGAACATCTTTGTGTCCACCAGCTTCTCCAAGAGCTTCAGCCTGTACGGTGAGCGCGTGGGCGCCCTGAGCGTGGTGGGTTCGAGCAAAGAAGAAACCGACCGTGTGCTGAGCCAGCTCAAGATCGCCATCCGCACCAACTACTCCAACCCACCCACACACGGTGGCGCGATTGTGGCGGCGGTGCTGGGCAACCCCGAGCTGCGCGCCATGTGGGAAGCCGAGCTTGGCGAGATGCGCGTGCGCATCAAAGCCATGCGCCAAAAGCTGGTCGACGGCCTCAAGGCCGCCGGTGTGCAGAAGGACATGCGCTTCATCACCACCCAGATCGGCATGTTCAGCTACTCGGGCCTGAGCAAAGACCAAATGGTGCGCCTGCGCACCGAATTTGGCGTGTACGGCACCGACACCGGCCGCATGTGTGTGGCCGCACTCAACAGCAAAAACATCGACCACGTCTGCCAGGCGATTGCCAAAGTGGTGGCCTGAATGCCCAAGGCCAGGCCTTGATGGCTTGGCACCTTGTGCTCACCCCGCCCGGGCTGTCTGCCTTGGCGGGGTTTCTTTTTGTCAGGGCATGGCCCTGCCCTGGCACCGATGCGATTGGTTGCCCCTGTGCCAGAGCCGGTCGCTGAGCAGCAGCGCGTCGGGGCTCAGGGCGGCTTGCTGGCCCACCTGCGCATACAGCGGCTCAAAGTCCACCTCAGCCAAGTGCAGCAAATCGTCCAGGCTCTCCAGCACAAAATAACTCTGCTGAAAGTCGTCGATGCGGTAGTTGGTGCGCATCACCCGCTGCAAATCAAAACCGATGCGGTGCGGCGAAGCGTCGTCCAGGCAAAACACGCTTTCGGTGCGCGACGACGCGATGCCGGCGCCAAACAGCCGCAATCCGCCTGCGCTGTGGCGCACCAGACCAAATTCCACCGTGTACCAATACACCCGCGCCAGCAGCGGCAAAGCGCCCAGGCGCTGCGCTTTAAGGCCACCGACGCCATAAGCCTGGATGAAGTCGGCCATCACCGGGTGCATCAACATGGGCACATGGCCGAACACGTCTTGGAACACATCGGGCTCTTGCAGGTAGTCCAGCTGCTCGGCGCGGCGAATGAAGCGCCCAGCCGGAAAACGCCGGTTCGCTAGGTGTTCAAAAAACACCTCGTCGGGCACCAGCCCGGGCACGGCCACCACCCGCCAGCCGGTGCGGGGCAGCAGCGCTTCGTTGAGCGCGTCGAAATCGGGAATGCTGTTGGCCGACATGGGCAGCGAGCGCATGCCGGTCACAAACTCTGGGCAGGCCCGGCCCGGCAGCAGCGCGGTTTGCCGCTCAAACAAGGTGCGCCAGACCGCATGGTCCTCGGCGGTGTAATCGGCCCAGCGCTGTGGCACCGTCCAGTCGGTCGTCTCGGGCCGGCCCACCACGCCAGCGGCCAGGCCATGCAAGCCGGTGGTATTCACGCGCCACCCAGCGCACGGGCTGCGGCCTCGGCCACCGCCGCCAGGGCCAGGTCGCGTTCGGTAAGCCCGCCCGCGTCGTGGGTGGTCAAGCGCACATCCACTCGGTTGTAGACGTTGAACCACTCGGGGTGGTGATTCGCCTTTTCAGCGGCCAAAGCCACCTGGGTCATGAAAGCAAACGCCGCGCTGAAGTCGGCAAACTGGTAGCTGCGCGCCATAGACAGGGCGTCGTCGGCCAGGGTCCAGGCCGGCATTGCGGCCAGCCGTTCGTGGGCTTGCTCGGCAGAGAGTTTGTGCGCCTGGCTCATGCCGCCACCTCGTCGGCGCCCACGCCCTCGATGGCACCACGGCGAATCTGGTCGCGCTCCATCGACTCAAACAGCGCCTTGAAATTGCCCTCACCAAAACCTTCGTCGGCCTTGCGCTGGATGAACTCGAAGAACACCGGGCCCAGCAAGGTTTGGCTGAATATCTGCAGCAGCAAGCGTTTTTCGCCATTGGCGGTGCTGCCGTCGAGCAAAATGCCGCGCGCCTGCAGCTCGGCCACCGGCTCGCCGTGGCCGGGCAAGCGCTCGGCCAGCATCTCGTAATACACCTCGTTGGGCGCGGTCATGAGCGGAATGCCCGCCATCTGCAAGGCGTCCACACTGGCCAGCAGGTCGTCGCACGACAAGGCAATGTGCTGAATGCCTTCGCCGTTGAACTGCATCAAAAACTCTTCAATCTGCCCACCGGCGCCACCGCGCTCTTCGTTCAGCGGAATGCGGATCAGACCGTCGGGCGCGGTCATGGCGCGGCTGGTCAGGCCGGTGTATTCGCCCTTGATGTCGAAGTAACGAATTTCGCGGAAACCAAAAATCCGCTCATAAAAGCCACCCCAAAACGCCATGCGGCCTTTGTAGACGTTGTGGGTCAGGTGGTCGATCAGCTGGAAGCCGTGGCCCACGGGGTGGCGGTCCACCCCGTCGATGAATTCGAAGTCGATGTCGTAAATGCTTTTGCCGTCTCGGGCCCGCGCACGGCCGCCCGAAGCGGACCCAGCCCCCTCGGGGGGCAGCGGCTCCGCCGCGTGGGGATCATCAAACCGGTCGATCAGGTAGAGCGGCGCGCCGCCAATGCCTTTGATCGCGGGCAAGCGCAATTCCATCGGGCCAGTGGGAATGTCGAGCGGCTGGGCACCCAGCTCCAAGGCACGGGCGTAGGCTTTGTGGGCGTCGCGCACCCGAAACGCCAAGCCACAGGCACTGGGGCCGTGCTCGGCCGCAAAGTAGCCCGCCAGGCTTTTGGGTTCGCGGTTGACGATGAAATTGATGCCGCCCTGGCGGTACAGCAGCACGTCTTTGCTGCGGTGGCGCGCCACCAGGCTGAAACCGAGCTTTTCCAGCAGCGGCTCAATCTGGCCCGGCGTGGGCGAGGCGAACTCGACAAATTCAAAGCCGCACAGGCCCATGGGGTTGTCAAACAAATCGGCCATCTTGGTCTCCTCTGGTGGTGGGCGAATCCACAACATTGTGATGCGCAGCCAACGCATTGGGTGTGCAACATCCAGCACAAAATGCGGTCACCATGCACAATTCATGCATGAAACGAGAAACCAGCATCAGCGACACGCTCGACCGATACGATATGGGCTTATTGGCCGCGCTGCAACACAACGCCCAAGCGACCCACCAGCAACTGGGGGAAACGGTGAATCTGTCGGCATCGCAGGTGAGCCGGCGTATCCAGCGGCTGGAAGCCAGCGGCCTGATTGCACGCACCGTGGCCCTGCTCAGCCCCGCCCACTTGGGGCTGGGCGTGCGCGCCATCAGTTACGTGACGCTGGCGCGCCACGGCGGCGAAGAAGGCCCCGGCTTTGAACGGGCGGTGCTCGACATTCCCGAGGTGGTGGAGTGTTTTGCCGTCACGGGCGAGAGCGACTACATCCTCAAGATCTTCGCGGCCGACCTGCAAACCCTGTCAGACACCGTGCTCAAGCGCCTGATGCGCCTGCCCGGCGTGGGCGCCATTCGGTCCAACATCGTGCTGCAATGCATCAAGTCCACCAGCGCGCTGCCGCTGACGCATTTGCAGGGGTGAGGCTAAGCGGCTGTGAGCGTTGCGATTCAGTTGATGTTGGCTCAGTGCCCGGCCACCCAGTTTTCCAGCAGCAGACCCGGCACCCGCTCGAACTCGCCGCGAGGTGTGACCTGGAACGCTGTTTTTTTATTTAATGGGGGTACAATAAATAAATGCAAATCGAGTTTGATGCCCACAAGAGAGACAAAACCTTGCTGGAGCGCGGGCTGGACTTTGCAAGAGCGGCAGAGGTGTTTGCAGGCATGCACTTGACGCTTGAAGATGAGCGGTTTGCCTATTCAGAGCCCCGCATGCAAACCGCAGGTCGGCTTGATGGGCGCATCGTCGTTTTGGTTTGGACACCCCGCGGCCAGGCGCGCCGCATCATCAGCATGAGGAAAGCCAATGAACGCGAAATCAAAAAAATCCAACCCGCCCTGGACCGATCCTGACGACGCACCCGAAGTGACGGATGGCTGGGTACAACAGGCCACTTTGTATGACGGTGCCAAAGCCGTGCGTCGTGGCCGGCCAAAGGCCGCCTCACCCAAAGAGCCCATCAAAATCAGACTGGATGCCGACGTACTGGCAGCTCTGCGCCTTTCAGGCGATGGGTGGCAAACCCGCGTCAACGACACCCTGCGCGCATCGCTCAAACTGGCCGGAAAGCTTCACTGAGCCTTCGCTTCTCCGCCAGCTAGCCTTGCAACCTCCGAATACCGGAGAATCCCAAAGCAGCTGTTGACGTGGTCGTCGCTACCGTCGACGCAAGCATCACTGAAATGGTCGAGCCTGTTTTGCGGTCACCGGCGAGAGCGCCTACAGCCTCAAGAGCTTCGCGGCCGACCTGCAAACCCTGTCAGACACCGTGCTCAAGCGCCTGATGCGCCTGCCCGGCGTCGGCGCCATTCGTTCCAATATCGTGCTGCAATGCATCAAGTCCACCAGCGCGCTGCCGCTGACGCATTTGCAGGGGTGAGGTCACGCCTCACCCAATCAGCGGTCTGACCACCTCACCGCCCGCCCAGCCCCATTTGCCGCGAAATCACCTCTTTCATGATTTCGTTGGTGCCGCCATAAATGCGCTGCACCCGGGCGTCGGCCCAGGCGCGGGCGATGGGGTATTCCCACATATAGCCGTAGCCGCCGTGCAGCTGCACACATTCGTCGATCACCTTGCACTGCAGGTCTGAGCACCAGTACTTGGCCATGCTGGCGGTGGCGGTGTCGAGCTGGTCTTTGAGCACCAGTTCGCTGCATTTGTCCACAAACACGCGGGCCACTTGCACTTCGGTCTGCATTTCGGCAAGGGTGTAGCGGGTGTTTTGGTAGCTGGCCACGGGCTGGCCAAACACCTTGCGGTCTTTGACGTATTGCACCGTCCAGTCGATGGCGGCCTGGGCCGAGGCCACGGCGCCAATGGCGATTTGCAGGCGTTCCCAGGGCAGCTGCTCCATCAGGCAAATAAAGCCCTTGCCTTCGTACGCTTCGCCGCCCAGCAGGTTGTCGGCTGGCACGCTCACGTTGTCAAAAAACAGCTCGGAGGTGTCTTGCGCTTTCATGCCCACTTTTTTCAGGCGCTTGCCTTTTTCAAACCCGGGCATGCCGCGCTCCACCAGCAGCAGGCTGGTGCCTTTGGCGCCGGCGGCGGGGTCGGTTTTGGCAACCACCACCACCAGATCGGCGTGCCAGCCGTTGGTGATAAAGGTTTTGCTGCCGTTGAGCAGATAGCTGCCGTCGGCCTGCCGGATGGCGGTGGTTTTGACGCCTTGCAAGTCGCTGCCTGCGGCGGGCTCGCTCATGGCGATGGCGCCCACCATCTCGCCGGTGGCCAGCAGGGGCAGGTATTTTTGTTTTTGTGCTTCGGTGCCGTAGTGCAGGATGTAAGGGGCCACGATTTCGCTGTGCAGCCCAAAGCCGATGCCAGAAAAGCCGCGGCGCGCCAGCGCTTCCATTTGCGCCACCGAATACAGTCGGTCGGCGCCCGAGCCTCCGTATTCGTCTGGCATGGTCATGCACAAAAAGCCGTTTTCGCCGGCTTTGCGCCACACGTCGCGGTCCACATAGCCCTGCTCTTCCCAGGCTTCGTGAAAGGGGGCTATTTCCTTGTCCATAAAGCGCTCAAAGGCGTCGGCAAAGGCGATGTGGTCGGGGCTGTAGAGCTGGCGTTCGATCATGGTGTCTCCTGTTTGACGGATAGGGCTGTATTTTTACAAAGCGCTTGCTTGGTGAAAGTCTATACTGATCGGCAAACCCCATCCAACAGGAGACAGACACATGAGTGACGCCTATGTGTTCGATG
>CAMBOY010000182.1 GCA_945869245.1 Hydrogenophaga intermedia | reverse complement strand
AATCACCAGCGGGTTGACGCGCCAGCCACCGTTGGCAAACGCGGCGTAGCCGCGCGCCATGTGCAGCGGTGTGACGGATCCGGTGCCCAGCGACAGGGTCAGGTCTTGCGGCTGGCGGGCGGCATCAAAACCAAAGCGCGCGCTCCAGTCGCGCGCGCGCTGAACGCCGGTGTGCTGCAGCAGCCGCACGCTCACCAGGTTGCTGGAGATGGCCAGCGCCCTGCGCGCGCTGATCGGGCCGGCGAATTGGTCGTTGCTGTTGCCCGGGTTCCAGCCGTTGGCGGCGGTGAAGGGCAGGTCGTCGACCACCGTGGCGGGCATGACCCGTTCTTCCAGTGCGGCCGACCACACAAACGGTTTGAAGGCCGAGCCCGGTTGGCGCCAAGCCTGGGTGGCGTGGTTGAAGGGGCGGCGACCAAAATCAAAACCACCCACCATGGCCCGCACCTTGCCGGTCTGTGGCTCGAGTGCCACCAGCGCCGCCTCGGCTTCGGGCCATTGACCAAAGCGCCATTGGCCGCCGTCTTGCACCAGGCGCACCACAGAGCCGCGCTGCAGCTTGAGCGCCGCCGGTGCCTTGGCGTGCAGACTCGCCCGCACCCGGTCCAGCGCACTGCCTTGCAGCGTCACGGTGTCTCCGGTGGCGAGTTGCACCACCACCGCCTGCGCGCTGGCCTGTAACACCACACCCAGGCGCAGAGTCTCGTCGTCCTTATGGTTGCGCAGCGCCTGGATGGCGGCTTTGTGCAGCGCCTCGCCGCTCGTCTCGGGCAGCGATTCGAGGTCTTCTGGGCCGCGCCAGGGCTGGCGCTGGTCCCACACCAGCAGGCCTTTTTGCACCGCCTGGTGCGCCGCTTGTTGCTCGGCCGAGCGCAGGCTGGTGTAGACGCGGATGCCGCGCTGGTAAGCCTCGGTGCCATAGCGCTCCACCACCACACGCCGCGCCATTTCAGCCACATGGTCGGCCATCACCGGGCGTTGGCCAGGCGGGCGGATCACCAGCTTGTGGTCACGCGCCTGTTGCCATTGGGCCTGGCTGATGGCGCCCACGGTCAGCATGCGCTGCAGCACCACGCGCTGGCGCTGGACCGCGCGGTCCAGGTTGGCCACGGGGTTGGCGTAGTGGGGGTTTTGCGGCAAGCCGGCCAGCAAGGCGACTTCGGCCAGATGGAGCTGGTCCAGTGGTTTGCCGAAATAGGTGCGCGCGGCCGAGGCAAAACCGTAGGCGCGTTGGCCCAAGTAAATCTCGTTGAGGTAGATCTCCAGGATGCGGTCTTTGGACAGTGCCTGTTCCACCTTGAAGGCCAGGGCAATTTCCTTGGCCTTGCGCTCGGCGGTGAATTCGCGTGTCAGCAGCATGGTGCGCACCAACTGCTGGGTGATGGTGGACGCCCCCTGGCGCATGCCACCGGTGATCATGGCCAGTGCGGCGCGCGCCATGCCCTTGGGGTCGACGCCACTGTGTTCATAAAACCGGGCGTCTTCCACCGCCAGCACCGCCTGCTGCAGGGTTTTGGGCATGCGGGCCAGTGGCAGATATTCGCGCCGCTCGGCACCAAACTGCCCAATGTCCACACCATCGGCGGTGAACACTTGCAGCGGCTGTTTGGGCTGGTACTGCACGATGCTGTCGATCGGCGGCAGATCAAAAGGAAATGCGTGGGCCGCTGGCGCCAGCGGCAGCCAAAGCAGCAGCAGGGTCAGGGGAAACAAGCGGGGCAACTCAAAGCGCATCGTTGGATTATCGCGACAGCGGTGCGCGCTGTGTCAGACAGGGCGGATCATGCGGTTTCATACATCATCGATATGAATCTGTCTTGATTGGTTTTTTGTTGTTTTTGCCAAGGATATACTGTAGGCTGGTATTTTGGCTTGCAAGGGGGTGTGAATTCATGAGCGCCATCAACCGCTGGGTCGTTTCAGTGAGAGCCCCAGTGTCTGGACCCATACCGCCCGCGTGGCGAGCGTAAGGCCAACGGTGTTGGTGGCTCTTCGGTCGTTCGAACAGTGGTTTCGCCAAGCCACTGCGGGCGAGGTTGAGCCCCGTGTGTTGCTCAACATGTGCCTGTTGGTGCTGATCGGCAACAACCTGGCTTTCTTCTTTTTGCCCGACGCGCCGTACAACACCCAAGCCAATCTTTGGGTTTCGCTGGGCTTCGCCGCTTGTATGGGGGTGGCCCGCCATCCCAGGGGCTTTGCGCCTGCGGTGCACGGCATGCTCTTGTGTGCGTGGGCTTTGGTTGTTTATATCGCGGTGGGTACCGGTGGCATCAATTCGCTCACCCTGGTGTGGATGACCGTGATTCCCTTGCCGGCGCTGCTGCTGCTGGGCCGCGCGGAGGCGGGCGTTTGGGTGTTGTGGGTGCTACTGGGCTACGCGCTGCTGTATACCGGTAGCCGGCTGGGTTGGTGGCCAGCCACGTTGGGCGCAGCCCAAGGGCATGCGCAATGGGTGTGGCTCAATCAAGCCTTGTGTGTGGTCAGTTTTATGCTGCTGATCCGTGTGCACGAGCGGCTGAGCTTGCACCAGCTCGACACCATCGACGGTCGCAACCAAGAGCTCAAAGCCACCCACCAGGCGCTGGAAATTGCGCAAACCCACAAAGAGGAGTTCGTGGCTGCAGTGGGGCACGAATTGCGCACGCCCATGAATGCGATTTTGGGACTCAATGGGGTGCTGCGCGATCAGGTGCTCGACCGACCCGAGGATGTGGAGGTGGTGGACCACATCCGCCGCTCGACCCAGCAGTTGCTCAGTGTGGTCAACAACATCCTCGACTACTCGCAACTGCAGGCCGGGCAACTGGTGCTGCAACCCGACTGGCTCGATGTGCGCGACACATTGAGCGCCGTGGTCGACGCGCACCAAGACAAGGCCGATGCGCGCCAACAATCGGTGTATTTGCAGATCGACCAGCGTCTGCCCGAGCACAGCTGGCTCGACCGCCTGCGCCTGACCCAAGTGTTGGGCAACTTGCTCGACAACGCCATCAAGTATTCTCCGCCCGGTGGCGCGATTCGGGTTCGGGTCGGCTCGCGCGGCGACTGGTTGCGTGTCGATGTGCACGACAGCGGGCCTGGGGTCGCGCCCGCCGAGGCGCCCCACATCTTCGACCGCTTTCACAACCGCTTGGTGCACGCGGTGCGCTATTCCACAGGCACCGGACTGGGGCTGTCGATTTGCCAGCAACTGGTGCACATGCAAGGCGGGCGCATCGGCGTGGACAGTCCGTCGGAAGGTGGGGCGGTGTTCTGGTTTGAGCTGCCCATGGAGAGCCCGACCGAGTTCGACCTCGCCACCCTGGCCCAACAATCCAAGATCGGCCCCGAAACCCCCATCGCCATCTTGTTGGTCGACGACGACGCGGTGAACCTGATGGTGTCGCGGCTGCAGCTCAAAAAAACCTGGCCCGCCGCCACCATCACCAGCGCATCGAGTGCGCGCGAGGCCGTCGCTTTGCTGGCCGAGCACAGCTACGACGTGGCCCTGCTCGACATGATCATGCCGGAGATCAGTGGGCTGGAGCTGGCCCAATGGATACGCCGCGACAGCAAGGCCGAGGTCGCCCAAATGCCGTTGCTTGGCCTGACCGCCAGCACCCATCCGGACGACTGGGAGCGCTGTCGCAGCGCAGGCATGGACGGTGTGTTGGTCAAGCCCATGGACCCGGTGGAGACCACCCGAACGATCCGCCGCCATGTGCGCCGCGGCAGAAAGGCCCGGATATGAGTCCGCAGGTCAGCCGCAGCGACACACCCGACCCCTTGGTAGAGCGTTTGCGCGAGCGGGTGGTACCGCACCTGCCGCGCGCCTTTCAGCAAGGCAACTTGCCCTGGGTGTTCTTGATCGCTCTGCTGGTGATGGCGGTCATGGTGTTCTTCTCCTTGGTCAACGAAGGGGTATACGGCAGCCACGTGCCGCTGGTGTTTGCCGCTGTCATTGGTGCCTTGCTCTTGGCCATGGCGCGTGGCTTGTCGCTGTCGCTTGCGGTGCAGATGGCCATGGGCATTGGCCTGTTGCAACTGGGCTTTGCGGCTTGGATGTCGGGCGGCATGTATTCGCCGCGCTTGGCTTGGCTGTTGCTGCTGCCGCTGACGCCATTTTTCTTTTTTGGTCCGCGAGCGGGCTTTCGCTGGTTGGTGGTGGTGCTGCTGGCGCAGCTGGGGGTGCTGTTCATGACCCAGCAAGGCTGGCTGGGTGCCGAGGTGGTGCTGGGTGCCGCCCACATCAATGCGTCGCTGGCCACTTTTGTGACGGTCACCTTGTTGATGATGGTGATCCCGCTCATCTACCACCGCATCAATGTGCGGGCCTTGCAGCAAGTGCGTGCGCACCAAGTCGAACTGGAGGCCAAGCGCGAAGAGCTGGAACAAATCCAGGCCATGCGCGACCAGTTCATTGCCAGCGTCAGCCACGAGCTGCGCACGCCCATGAACGCGATTCTGGGTTTCAACGAGCTGCTGCTCTCGCGCATCCACGACCGGCCCGAAGCGCTCAAAGTGCTCAACCACACCCGCCACTCAGCCGACCACTTGATGACCGTGATCAACGACGTGCTCGACTATTCGCAGCTGCAGTCGGGCACCCTGGTGTTGCACCCAGAAACCTTCAACTTGCGCGAATCGGTGCAAAACGCGGTCGACGTGCTGGCCCCCAAGGCGGCCAGCCAAGGGCTCGACTACCGTTGTGAACTCGATCCCGCCGTGCCCACCTGGGTGCACACCGACCGCCACCGCTTGGTGCAGGTGCTGGTCAATCTTTTGGGTAATGCATTGAAATTCACTGCGCGTGGTCAGGTCGTGCTGTCGGTGCAGTGGCTCAATCCGGGCATGGAGTTTTCGGTGCAAGACACAGGCATTGGCATACCTGCGAACAAACAGCACAACATCTTTCGCCGTTTCGCCCAGGCCGACAGCACCATCGCCCAGCGCTATGGCGGCAATGGCCTGGGTTTGGCCATTTCGCGCCGCTTGGTTGAATTGCTGGGTGGCGACATGGGGTTTGAAAGTCGCGAAGGATTCGGCTCGCGCTTCTGGTTCCGGCTACCATTGGCTCAGACCTTAACGCCACCCACCCGCCGCGATCTTGTGAACGAAGACATCTTGACCACACAGGCCCCTTGGCGCTTTCTGGTCGTGGACGACCATCCCGTCAATCGGGTGTTGGTCAACCGCGTACTCAAGGCCTCTTGGCCCAACGCCCACATTCGCGAGGTAGCCGATGGGGTGGAGGCGCTGGCCGCGTTGCAGCAAGAACCCGCGGACGCAGTGTTTATGGACATGCTGATGCCCCATATGGACGGCATCACCTGCACCGAACGCATTCGCCAAACGTTGCCCGAGGGGGTGCGCGATGTGGTGGTGTTCGGCCTAACCGCCAACGTCAACCCCGAAGACCTCGACCGCTTTCGGGCAGCGGGGCTCGACGGGCTGATGCTCAAGCCTTTCGACTGGCGCCAGCTCTGCGCTGAGACCGAGCGCCTATTGGTGGCGCGGCAAAACTGAAGCGCCGCTCAGGGCGCGCGCAGTTGCTGCGGCAGACCGGCACACGCGTCTTCGATCAGGTCCAGCACCTGTTCAAAACCCGCCTCGCCGCCGCCATACGGGTCGGGCAGCGCCCGCGCGCTGCGGCGGCTATTGCCCATGCACACCCTCAGCACCCGCACCGGTGCGCCGGCTGCTGACATCGCCATCTTCTTGAAAAGCCTTTGCCAGCCCTTATTCTCTCTCCACCATGAGCGACACCTCTGTTCCTTCTTCTCGCCTGCAGGCCGAGCTGCAGCGCCTGTTTCCCGCCACCCCAGATGCTGTGGTGCGCTATCTCGTGATCGGTATCGCCGCGCCGGCCGATTGGAGCGCTTTGTCTGCCGTCTGGCGCGGCGTGCAAACCGATTGGAATTGGCCCGCACCGGCCATTGCCATCAACGGGGTCGACGCGTTTGAACTCTGGCTGCCGCTGCAGGCGCCAGTGCCGCTGGTCGATGCGCGCCATGTGATGCAGATGCTGTGTCAGCGATACTTGGGCGATGTGGCACCGAGCCGCTGGCGCCTGTGGCCGTCACCCGACGACGGCCTGGCGGTGCCGCCACAGGCCTTGCCGCAACAACAAGCTGCCACCGGCCGCTGGTCGGCCTTTGTGGCGCCCGATTTGGCGGCGGTGTTTGGCGACGAGCCGGCGCTCGACATGCCGCCCGGCGACGAGGCGCAGGCCGACGTGCTGGCGCGCATCCGCTGCATCACCCTCGACGATTGGCGCCGCGCCTGGCCATCACCCATTCAGGCCCTGCCACCGGCCCTTCGACCGAGCCATGCGCTGGCACCCAACACCACCCAGGCGCTGGCCTTGTCCCCGATGTCGACTGCGGCGCCCCAGCCCAATGGCCCCGATGCCCACGACGATCCGCGCCGTTTTTTGCTCAATGTCATGAACGACCCGACGGTGGATCTGGCCCTGCGTGTGGAAGCGGCCAAGGCGCTGGTGCG
>CAMBOY010000181.1 GCA_945869245.1 Hydrogenophaga intermedia | reverse complement strand
AGGCTGTCGCTGCCTGCGCCGCCCAGCAAAGTGTCGTTGCCAGGGCCGCCGTCCAGCGTGTCGTTGCCTTCACCACCGTCCAGGCTGTCGTTGCCCGCGCCGCCGCTTAAGCTGTCGCTGCCACCGCCACCGCTCAAGGTGTCGTTGCCGCCACCGCCGCTGAGGTTGTCGCTGCCGCCACCACCGCCAATGTCCACCGGCAGGTTGCTGCTGCCCGAGCCGCCGCCTTGGCCGGTCACCACCCGCTCGATGTTGCTGAAATTGATGGTGTAGAGCACCTGGTTTTGCTCGTTGCTCACCACCACCGTGCCCGAGCCGTCGCCGTTTTGGGTCACGCGCACCAGGCCATCGCCCATGATGCGGCTCAGGTCCAGCGTGTCGGTGCCGGCTCCGCCGTCAATCGTGTCGTTGCCCGGGCTCGCGTAAATCGTGTCGTCGCCAGCGCCGCCGTCGATGCTGTCGTCGCCTTCGCCACCGTCGAGTTCGTCGTTGCCTTCTCCGCCGAGCAGTGTGTCGCTGCCCGCGCCACCGTCCAGCGTGTCGTTGCCTTCACCACCGTCGAGGCTGTCGTTGCCGCCGCCGCCGCTCAGGCTGTCGCTGCCACCGCCACCGCTCAAGGTGTCGTTGCCTTCGCCGCCGAGCAGGCTGTCGCTGCCCGCGCCGCCACCAATGTCCAACGGGAAGCCGCCGCCTTGGCCGGTCACCACCCGCTCAATGTTGCTGAAATTGATGGTGTAGAGCACCTGGTTTTGCTCGTTGCTCACCACCACCGTGCCCGAGCCGTCGCCGTTTTGGGTCACGCGCACTTGGCCATCGCCCAGGATGCGGCTCAGGTCCAGCGTGTCGGTGCCGGCTCCGCCGTCAATCGTGTCGTTGCCCGGGCTCGCGTAAATCGTGTCGTCGCCAGCGCCAGCGTCGATCCTGTCGTTGCCCGGGGTACCGGCCAGGGTGTCGTTGCCCGCACCGCCCTGCGTGTTGGTCTCGTCGGCCAGGCGCTGCAGCTCGGCCATGCTGTCGACGCCGCTGCCATCGCCCGCGCTGGCCGCCATGCGCTGATGAAAGCGGTCCAGATTGTCGGCATCGACGCCTTGCACCCCCAACAGCAACAGGTCTTGCAGGCTTGGCGCACCGCCCACTCCTCGACCGTCCACCACCGCAGCGGTTGCCTGCGCCAGCCGCTGCAGCTCGTCCACGCTGTCGACCTGAGCCCGTTGCAAGCCATCCACCGCGCTGCCCAGCAGCCGCAATTGCGCCGCGCTCCAGCTGCCTTGCACACCGATCAGCGACAACTGCTCGCCCGTCAGTGCCAACGCATCGCCCACGCGCCCATCGGCCACTGCGTAAATCTGATCCCACACCGCTTGGCGCTGCGCGGCGCCGTTGTCCAGCACCAAGCCAATCTGCTGGGCAAACGCATCCGGATTCACCGCTGCTGCGCGAGCGCCGGCCACCAGTTCGTGCATTGCGCGGTCCCAGGTCGCTGGGCTTCGCATGGCTTGGGCCAGCATGTCCACCGCCGCCACGGTCGACATCGCCATCGTGCTTTCCACGCCCGACACCGCCGCCAGGGCGCGACCATAGGCATTGCCATCCGGATTGGGCCGACCATCGCGCTCAATCACTGGCACCACCGGGCTGGCCAGCAAATCGGCGCCCGCCAAGCCAAACACTTGGCTGATGCGCGCATTCACCGCCAGCACGTCCTGCGGCACATCGCCGCTGGGCCACTGGGCCGCGCTCAGTTGCACCGACGCCAGCCCCTGATCACCGCCGGGCATGCCCAGCTGGCGCACCGCCAATTCGGTCAAGGGGTTGATGTTCACCACATAACGCCCCGGACCATCGACCCAGCCCACCGCACGCAAATCCGAACTCAAATCCAGCGGCCGTGCCAGCGCCTCATCGAGGTAATCCTCGTCGCCCGCCCCGTCGTCAACGTCGTACACCTTCAGCAACAAGGCGCCCACATAGTCCGAGTCGATGCGCAACTCGTAGCGGCCCTGTGCGTCCACCGACGCGCTGCCCAGCACCTCACCGTCGAACCCGTACAGCCGAATCCACAGCCCGTGCCCTTCAATCACCGGGCCAGCCACAATGCCGCCCTCAATCACCAGCGTCGCCAGAGCACCCACCACGCCCTGCAGGTCCGCCAGTGCGTCCACACCGCCCGACTGCGCCAGACCATCGAGAAAATCCTGCCAATTGCTGGCGCGCAAACCCGTCACGCCCAGCGCCTGCACCTGCTCCAGCGTGATGGCGGCGTCGCCACCCCCAGCCCGCGACAACAGCGCATCGAGCACCCGCACCAAGGCATTGAGATCGCTCACCGACCCCAGCTGTGCCGCACCCACGGCCGGGCCATTGAGCACACTGTTGAGCAAGACCACGTTCGACGCGGTCACCCCCTCGGCCCCCACGGCGGCGTAGTCCGACACCGAAAAACCAGCGCTGTTGGCCTCGGCCGCCGCACGCGCCGCGCTCCACACCGTGCCATTGCCCGGCACCGGGCTCGCGGCCGGCTCCTGGGCGCCATCGGTCACCGACGCCGCCACACCCAACACCGTGCCGGACGCCACGCCAGCCGACCACCAACCACCCGCCAGCGGCAAACCCACCGCGCCCGCGCCCATGGCCACTGGCTGGCTACCCAGGCTCCACAAACTGGTCTGCCCCGGCATCAGCTGGGCCACATCGGTCAGGCCGTGGGTCGGATGCGCTTCGTAGGCCACCCACTCGCCATGGCTGTTTTGCGCCACCACGCCATGGGCGGTCGGCTCGCCGTCAAAGAAACCTTCGATTTCGGCGCTGTCGGGCCGGCCCGCTTCGTCCATGAAGTCCAGCACCAGCGTGTTGCCACGGCGACGCATCAACACCCGCTCCGGCGCCTGGCCCGTTGCCATGTCCACCAGCTGCAAACGCGTGCCCACCACCGCCGTCAAACGCAACACAGGCGCGGAGCCCACAGCAAGCGTGTGTTCCGACACAACTTGTTGCCCCTGTACCACCCTGATTGCGATCTGCCGAGCCATCTTCTGTCCTCCACACCCCGAGGCCCCTACTCGCGTACGCGCGACATAGGACACCGAAGTACTACTCAAATAAAAACAAGCAAAGTAAATTGATATTTATTAATTAATATCAATTTCATCATTAATTTTAACATTTGTGCAATAAAAAAGCCCACCGATCTTTCGATCAGCGGGCTTTCCGATGGTGTTTGTGCGTTGCGCTTCGATTGGCTCAGATGGGCTTTTGCACAAGCAACCCTATCCCCAAGCGAGTTCGCTCCAGCGCCACCCCACGAACCAAGGGCAGATTCCTGGCGTCACGCAATGGGCAAACGGTAATCGGCCAACTGTTCACGTACCTTCATCTTTTGCATCTTGCCGGTGGCGCCCAGCGGAATCGCCTCGACAAACACCACGTCGTCCGGGGTTTGCCATTTGGCGGTTTTGCCCTCGTAAAACGCCAACAACTCCTCGCGGCTCAATTGCGCTCCAGGCTTTTTCACCACCACCACAATCGGGCGCTCGTCCCATTTCGGATGTGGCATGCCAATACACGCCGCCATGGCCACCGCCGGGTGCGCCATGGCAATGTTTTCCACATCAATCGAGCTGATCCATTCCCCACCCGACTTGATCACATCCTTGCTGCGGTCGGTGATCTGCATAAACCCATCGGCGTCGATCGTCGCCACATCGCCGGTATGAAACCAACCGTCCTTGAGCAAGGCGCTGTTGTCCAGCTTGAAATACCCCGCCGTCACCCACGGCCCGCGCACCAGCAAGTCGCCATAGGTCTTGCCGTCCCAGGGAAGTTCCGCCCCCGAATCGGGGTCCACTATCTTCATATCCACGCCATACACCACCCGGCCCTGCTTCAGGCGCACGCTGCGCTGCGCATCCGCCGCCAGACCCTCTTGGTGCCCCTTTAGTATGCACACCGTGCCCAGTGGCGACATCTCGGTCATGCCCCAGGCGTGAATCACATCCACCCCGTAGCGCTGCTTGAACGTATCCATCATCGCCGGCGGGCAGGCCGAGCCGCCAATCACCGTGCGCTGCAGCGTGCCAAAACGCAAGCCACCCGCCTCCATGTGGCCCAACAGCATCTGCCACACCGTGGGCACCCCAGCCGCCATGGTCACCTGTTCGGCCTCCATCAGCTCGTACACCGACTTGCCGTCCAGCGCCCCGCCCGGAAACACCAACTTGGCCCCCACCGCCGCCGCCGAATACGGCACCGCCCACGCATTGGCGTGAAACATCGGCACCACCGGCATGATGCTGTCGCGCGACGACAAATTCAGCGCGTCCGGCAGCGCCGCCCCATACGCGTGCAACACCGTCGACCGGTGGCTGTACAACACCCCCTTCGGATTGCCCGTGGTCCCGCTCGTGTAGCACAGGCTGCTCGCGGTGTGCTCGTCAAACTGCGGCCAGTCATACGTGTCGGGCTGCTGCCCCATCCAGGCCTCGTAGCTTTGCAAGCCCGGCACCCCGCTGTCTGCGGGCACCGCAGCTGCGTCGCACAGCGCAATCCAGTGCTTCACCGTCGGACACTGCGTGTGCACCGCTTTGACCAGCGGCAAAAACGTGGTGTCAAACACCAGCACCGAATCCTCGGCGTGGTTCACGATCCAGGCCAACTGCTCCGGGTGCAGCCGCGGGTTCAGCGTGTGCAACACATAACCCGCGCCGCTCACCCCAAAGTACAGCTCCAAATGCCGGTAGCCGTTCCAGGCCAGGGTGGCCACCCGGTCGCCCCGGCTCAGGCCCAGGGTGTTCAGCGCATTCGCCACCTGGCGGCTGCGCTTGGCAATCCCGCCCCAGGTGGTGCGGTGCACATCGCCCTCCACCCGGCGCGACACGATGGCCGCCTCCGCATGGTGCCGCTCGGCGTGGGTGATCAAAGACGAAATCAGCAGCGGGTGGTTCTGCATCAAGCCCAGCATACAAGTCTCCTGTTGTGGTGTTGGCCGCCTGCGCCAGCGGCACAGACCGCACGATAGCGCAGCCCCAGCGCACAGCAATCACCCGCGAGACCGCCTCAGCATGTGCGCCCTGGGTGCGAAAAACCACACACGGAACGACCCCCACACAACGGTACGCTGGCGTATTTAATCGCCATATTGCAGTATATTGTTAGTATTAATATTTTACACCATTTAACACATGTTTCGTGGACCTTCGGCGTATTATTTTTGTGAAAGCATAGGTCTAATGATTTATACTTTGCAGCACTATTGTTTTCCACGGAGTCACAAACCCCATGGCAACCCGCACCAACATCAAGAACAAAAAAGCCAAAGCCGGCGCCGCCAGTGCAGTCGCACTCGGTGGTGTTGTCCTTGGCGCCGACGCACTGGCCGCAGCCCCGTTTGACCTGGGCGGCTCGCCCTTGCTCGACGCCGCTTTTAAGCTGCTAGAGGCCGGCCACCAAGAAATGCTGCTGGCCCAGGCCACCCCGGCCGCCGACGCGCCCGCAGCCCAAGCCACCACCGAAGAAAAGCCCGCTGAGCAAAAGCCTGCCGAGCAGCCAGCCCAACAAGCCGCCGAGCAGCCCGCTGCCCAGGCCGCCGAGGCCCCTGCACAGCAGCCGGCCCAGGCCGCTGAGGCACCCGCCCAGCAACCCGCTCCACAGCAAGCAGCCGAAGCCCCTGCACAGCCCGCTGCCGAAGCCCCGGCCCAAGCCGCCGCTGAACCGGCTCCCGCGCAGCAGCCCGCCCAAGCCGCAGCAGAGGCCCCCGCCTCCAACGCGCAGCAGCCCGCTTCCGCTCAAGCCCCCGCCGCTGCCGAAGCCCCTGCGGCCGAAACCGCAGCCGACGCCGCGCAGAAAAAGATTGCCGACACGCAAGCCGCTCCCATGGGTGCTGGTGGCGCCGAAGCCCCCGCCCAGGCCGCAGCAGAAGCCGCCGTGCCCGCAGCAGAAGCAGCAGCCCCTGCCGCCGAAGCCGCTGCAGGCACCCCGGCCGCTGAAGCCGTGGCCGTGGCCGCTGGCGAAACCGGCGCTGCCGTGGGTGTCATTGGCCTTGGCCCCCTGCTCGCTGGCGGTGCCGGTGTGGCGGCTGCGGCTGCAGCCGGTGGTGGTGGTGGCGGCGGCGGTGGTGGCACCGCCGGCTCTGACCTCAACGACGACCCGAACGTGGCTGGTCTGGGCCTGGACTCCGAGTTCACCGGTGTCAAGCTCGCCATCCTCGGCAGCACCGAAGACAACGGCGCCTACACCGACGACGCCAACGCCATCAAGCTCATCAACGCTGGCTCCGGCTACTTTGATAAGAATATTTGGTAATTTGAGTATATTTGATACATACTTATCACTTATTTTGGTGATAATTCAAGGCGACCAACCGGTCGCCTTTTTTCAGTGATCCGACGCATGCCCTGGCAGGTTTTCTAGACCGATTCCTCAACACCAACCCGCCCGACACCGTGCGGGGCAACCCGGTATCCGACTTGCTGCGCCAGTGCCGCAAGTCGTTTGTGTTTGTCGCAGGCATCACCTTTGCGGT
>CAMBOY010000180.1 GCA_945869245.1 Hydrogenophaga intermedia | reverse complement strand
CCCACCATTCCCAACGAGATCAAGCCGCTGGTCAAACAAAGCACACCCGAAGCCATCGGCAGCACCACCCTGCAGCCGTACTGGAACCCCAAAAACAACCCCATGACCTGGCAGGGCGTGACCCAGTACGCGATTGGTTTTGGCACCTCGGCCACGCGTTGGACCAGTCAGCCCTCATGGGGCACCGATACCCACACCGGGACTGGCTACACCAACCTGGTCAACGGCGCGGTCTCCTGGGGTGATGTGTTCTCCGGTGGCGAACCCGCTCGCCCCATGGACCTGTGGCACATGGCGCTCAACGGTCGGGGCAAGTACTACCAGGCCCGTTCGGCCAGCGACTTGCGCGTGGCCTTTACCGACATCTTGTCCAACATCTTGCTCGACACCAACACACCCATCGCGGGTGGCACGTCCACCAGCCTCAAACTTGGCCTGGAGGGCCAAGCCTTTCTGTCGGGTTTTGATGGGGCCCAGTGGAACGGCTTGCTCAACGCGGTGACAGTGACCAGCACCGGCTCTGTCGGCGCGGTGCAATGGAACGCGGCCGCCACCCTGGACGCGCGCAACCTGGGCAGCAACCCGCGCAACGTGCTCACCCACGACGGCGCCAGCGCTGTGGGATTCAGTTGGACCAACATCAGCCCCGGGCAGCGCACCGCGCTGCAGGGCGGCGACAGCGAAGCGCTGGGACAAGAGCGTCTGGCTTACCTGTTGGGCGAACGCAGCCGCGAACAACCCGCCGGCCCGCACCGCGAACGCAAATCGCGCTTGGGCAGCCTGGTCAATTCCAGCCCGGTGTTCATGGGCCCGCCTACGTTGGCTGCGGTCACCGACAGCGAGCGACGTGCCTTCATCAACAACCCCAACCACCGAAACCGCACACCCGTGGTGTTCGTCGGCTCCAATAGCGGCATGCTGCATGCCTTCAACGCCAGCGCGTCCGCCCAGGGTGCCGAGCTGTTTGCCTACGTGCCACGCGGCGCCTACAGCAAGCTGCGCGACTACACCCTGCCCGCTTACCAGCACCAGTACATCGTGGACGGCACCCCGATGGTGGCCGACGCCAAGCTTGGCGACTCGTGGCGTTCGGTGCTGGTGGGCACCCTGGGCCTGGGAGGGCGCGGCTACTTTGCGCTGGACGTGACCAACCCCAGCGCGGTCACGGCATCCAGCGTGTTGTTCGACCTCTCAGCGCCGGGCACCTCTGGTGCCGAGTCGCACATCGGCCACATCGCGACCCCACCGGCGGCGGATGACACCGACAGCAACCGCACCTCGCAAGTGGCCAAACTCAACAACGGGCGCTGGGCGGTGGTCTTGGGCAACGGCGTCAACAGCCCCAGCGGACGCGCGGTCTTGTTGATCCAGTACCTCGACGGCGCGCGTGAACTGCTGCCGGTGCTGACCAACGCCGACACCGCTGGCAACGGCTTGTCCACCCCGCGCTTGGTCGATTTGGACAGCAATGGCACCGCCGATCTGGTGTACGCCGGCGACATCAAGGGCAATCTGTGGAGCTTCGATCTGGGCTCAGCCAACGCCGGCGACTGGAAGGTGCGGTTTGGCGCTCAGCCCCTGCTGCGCACCACCAACGCCAGCGGCGTGGCCCAGCCCATCACCACCGCCCCGTATGTGATGCGGGTGCCCCGCAGCCAGCAGATGCAAGTGGCTGTGGGCACCGGGCGGCTGATGGCCACCGGCGACGCCGGCAACAGCGCTGCGCAAAGCCTCTATTCGGTGCGCGATCCGCTGCGTTACACCCGATCGGCGCAAGGGGTGATCACCTTGGATACCGCTGCTGGCCACACGGTGGCCACACGCAACGATCTGGTGCTGCAAACCAGCGGCGCCTTCTCCGGCAGCTTCGCCAGCACCTCGGCCAATCCGGTCAACTACTCAGGCCCCAACAGCCGGCGTGGCTGGTTGCTGGATTTGCCGCAATCCGGCGAACGCCAGCTCGCCAACACCGAGGCGTTTGACGGCTCCGTCGTCCGCTTTCGCACCACCGTGCCACCGGCCCAGCAAAGCGGCGAATCGTGCAATTTGCCGAGCACACGCGGCAACTTCTATTCGACCTTTCTCGACATCTTCAATGGCGCTCCGCCCACCACGCCTTTGTTCACAGGTCAAAGCAATACATCCTTATCTCGCTTGAACACACAAGGACCGGTGAGCATCACGATCGCCACGAATAAGGGTGAAATTGAGATAGTGTGTGACTCTCCCACATGCAGCTCTCCCCCGCCTCCGCCTCCGCCTCCAACTCCAACTCCGCCTCCACCTCCTCCGCCGCCACCACCATGTCCCAATTGCCTGCCGGAGAAAGAAAAAAGCGAGGTCAGCGGAACCATCATCGACTGGCGGCGTTTGCAATAATCCTCCGACATAACACAAGAACAACCATGTCCCCCTCCACCGCCTTTCGCCGCACGCGCGGCTTTACCCTGATTGAGCTGATGATCACGGTGGCCATCATCGGCATACTGGCCGCCATCGCACTGCCCAACTACACCCAATATGTGGAGCGCAGCCACCGCGCCAATGCCCGCAGCGCGCTGGTGCAACTCGCGCAGTGGATGGAGCGGGTGGCCACGGCAAGCGGCCAGTATCCTGTTTGCACGGGTGCGGCTTTCACTGGCTGCACGGTCAATGGCGCAAACCTGACCTTCCCTGCGCAATTGAGGCGCGTCGAAGGGGGGCGCTACATCGATATCACCGTCACCAACAGCACAGGCAACAGCTACACCCTCACTGCAGCGCCCACTGGTGCGCAGATCAACGACACCTGTGGCTCGTTCACGCTCGACCACCGAGGCACCCGGGCCGTCACCGGCGCCAACTTGACCGACGAACAACGCCGCGCCTGCTGGAACCAATGATCTCCCCGCTGCAGCGCGCGCTCGATCTCTCGCAGCAAGCGCTGACCCTGTCCAACCCCAACCCCCGCGTGGGCTGTGTCATCACCGGCGCCGATGGCGCGGTGCTGGGCGAAGGTTTCACCCAAGCGGCGGGTCAGGCCCACGCCGAGGTCATGGCGCTGCGCGACGCCGCCGCGCGTGGACACAGCGTGGTGGGGGCCACCGCCTGGGTCACGCTCGAGCCCTGCTCGCACCACGGCCGCACGCCGCCGTGTTGCGACGCGCTGGTGGCCGCCGGCATTGTCACCGTACACATCGCCACCCTCGACCCCAACCCGCTGGTGGCGGGCCGGGGCGCTGAGCGCCTGCGCGCGGCCGGCGTGCAAGTGCATCTGCTGCCGCCCGACGACACCTTGGCGCAAGCGGTGCGGCGGCTGAACGTGGGGTTTTTCAGCCGCATGCAACGCGGCACCCCTTGGGTGCGCATGAAGGTGGCGGCGTCGCTGGACGGCATCACCGCCCTGCCCAATGGGCAAAGCCAGTGGATCACCGGCCCAGAGGCCCGGCGCGACGGCCACGCCTGGCGCGCCCGCGCCTGTGCGGTGCTCACCGGCATTGGCACCGTGCTCGAAGACAACCCCATGCTGGACGTGCGCGAACTGCCGGTCACCCGACAGCCGCACCTGGTGGTGGTGGACAGCGACGCACAGACACCGCTGGACGCCCGGCTCTGGCAAGCGCCCGCTCAAGGCGTGGCGCGGCAGATCTGGCTGGCCCACGCCGGCCAGCCCGCCGCAGCCGCCGCGCTGCAGAATCGCGGCGCCACCCTGCTTGCCAGCCCCGGCCTGGGCCCGAAGGTCGACCTGCCCTGGCTGCTGGCCGAGCTGGGCCGGCGTGAGGTCAACGAGCTGCACTTGGAAGCGGGGCACAAGCTCAATGGATCGTTCCTGCGAGAGGGCCTGGTGGACGAGCTGCTGGTCTATCTGGCCCCGACCTGGCTCGGCCAGGGCGCGGGCATGAGCCGCTGGGGTCCACTGGAATCGCTGCAGCAGGGCCTGGCTTTGCGCTTTGATGAGGTGACGCCACTGGGCGCCGATCTGCGATTGCGGGCGGTGGTGAAGGGTCGCGACAGCTGGCTCGGCGGCTGAGCGCACAAACCTGCGAAAATAGCCGGATGTTTACCGGCATCATCACCGCCGTGGGGCGCATCACCGCCCTGCACCCTCTGGGCCCCTCTGCCGCACACGGCAAGCGCCTGACCATCCACACACCCGAGGGCTATTTGGCCGATGTCGGCCTGGGCGACAGCATCGCCTTGAACGGCGCCTGCATGACCGTCACCTCGCTCGACGCCGCGGGCAGCAGCTTCACCATCGACATCTCGGCCGAATCGCTGGACAAAACCGCTGGCCTGGACCAGCCCGGCCCAGTGAACCTGGAAAAAGCCCTGCGCGCCAACGACCGCCTGGGCGGCCACATCGTCTCCGGCCATGTGGACGGCACCGGCCGCGTGACCCACTTTGCCCAAGTGGGTGAAAGCTGGGAGCTGTGTGTGCTGGCGCCTGTCGAGCTAGGCAAGTACCTGGCCTACAAAGGCTCGATCACCGTCAACGGCGTGAGCCTGACCGTCAACCGCATCGCCGACAGCGCGGCCGGCTGCACATTCAGCATCAACCTGATTCCGCACACGGTGGAGCACACCACGCTGGGCACGCTGGTGGCCGGCAGCCCGGTCAACCTGGAAATCGACACCGTCGCCCGTTATGTGGAGCGCATGCTCTCTGCCGGTCAACAAGTCCATTAAAGCAAGCCTATGAGCACCCAATACACCCCCGTGGGCATTTCGCCCGTTGAAGACATCGTGGCCGACATGAAGGCCGGACGCATCGTGATTCTGGTGGACGAAGAAGACCGCGAGAACGAAGGCGATCTGGTGCTGGCGGCCGACCACGTCACGCCCGAAGCCATCAACTTCATGGCCAAGTTTGGCCGTGGCCTGATTTGCCTGACCCTCACCCGCGAGCGCTGCGAATTGCTGCAGCTGCCCCCCATGGTGCCGCGCAACGGCACCAAAATGGGCACGGCGTTCACCGTGTCGATTGAGGCCGCCGAGGGCGTGACCACCGGCATTTCGGCGGCCGACCGCGCCCGCACAGTGCAAGTGGCGGTGGCCAAGGGCGCCCAGGCCAGCGACCTGGTGCAGCCCGGCCACATCTTTCCGCTGCAGGCGGTGGATGGCGGTGTGCTGATGCGCGCCGGCCACACCGAAGCCGGTTGCGACCTGGCCGCCATGGCCGGCTGCACGCCAGCCTCGGTGATTTGCGAAATCATGAAGGACGACGGCACCATGGCGCGTCTGCCCGACCTGCAGCTGTTCGCCGCCGAGCACGGGCTGAAGATTGGCACCATCGCCGACCTGATCGAATACCGCAGCCGCACCGAAAGTCTGGTGAGCCGCCTGGGGCAGCGCCCCATGCAGACCGCCTTTGGCGAGTTCACCGCCCACGCGTTTCGCGACGGTCCCAGCGGCGCGCTGCATCTGGCCTTGGTCAAAGGCAGCTGGCAGCCCGACGAGGTGGTGCCGGTGCGGGTGCACGAGCCGCTGTCGGTGCTCGATGCGCTGGAGGTGGGCCGCAGCATGCACAGCTGGGGCCTGGAGGCCAGCCTGCGCCACCTGCAAGACGCCGGCAAGGGCGTGGCGGTGCTGCTCAACTGCGGCGAGACCGCCAACCAGCTGTTGGCCCAGTTTGAAGGCACCGCCCGTTCGGCCCAGGCGCCCGAGCGCGGCCGCATGGATCTGCGCACCTATGGTGTGGGCGCCCAGATTCTGCGCGAGTGCGGCGTGCACCGCATGGCCCTGCTGGGCACACCGCGTCGCATGCCCAGCATGACCGGCTATGGCCTGGAAGTGACCGGCTTTGTGGGCCGCCAGGCCTGACCCCGTTTTTTTGATCGCAAGGATTTCCCCATGTTTGGCGCAGACAAAGGCAGCACCCCCACCCTCGACGGCAAGAAGCTGGCCATCGGCATCGTGCAAGCCCGTTTCAACGAAGGCATCACCAACGCCCTGTTCCAGGCCTGCAAAGACGAGTTATTGGCTCTGGGCGTGCAAGAAAAAAACATCACCCACATCACAGTGCCCGGCGCGCTGGAGGTGCCGATTGCGCTGCAGGCCTTGGCCCAACGCGACGACTTCGACGCCCTGATCGCTCTGGGTTGCATCATCCGCGGCGAGACCTACCACTTTGAGTTGGTGGCCAATGAGTCGGGCACTGGCGTGACCCGCGTCAGCCTGGACACCCAGACCCCCATCGCCAACGCCATCCTCACCACCGAAAACCTGCCGCAAGCCCTGGCCCGCCAGGACGAAAAAGGCCGCGACGCGGCCCGCGTGGCGGTGGAAATGGCCCATTTGCTCGCGCAGGTGAGCTGACACCATGAGCGAAACCACCCCCAAGGCCCGCAAAGCCGCCGACAAATCGGCCCGCACCCGCGCCCGCGAGTTTGCCCTGCAAGCGCTCTACCAGCATCTGGTGGGCCGCAACGAGGCGGCCGACATCGACGCCTTCACCCGCGACCTGAGCGGCTTTCACAAGGCCGACAGCGCCCACTACGACGCGCTGCTGCACGGCTGCGTGGAACAAGCCAGCGCGCTGGATGCGCTGATCACCCCGCGCCTGGATCGCAGCCTGGCCGAGATTTCCCCCATCGAGCGCGCGGTGCTGTGGATCGGTGTGTACGAGCTGCAGCACTGCCTGGACGTGCCCTGGCGG
>CAMBOY010000179.1 GCA_945869245.1 Hydrogenophaga intermedia | reverse complement strand
CGCCGCGCGTATGGCAACTGGAAGAAGTCCGAACTCAAGGGCTGGGAAGACAAACTGCACGAGCACGCCATTCGCCCGATGCAGCAGTTCGATTACAGCAAGGGCAAGAACGCCAGTGATATGGCGATGGTGATTGACGCGCTGGAGTTGCTCTACACCGATCGCCCTGACGCGTTTGGTATCGTGTCGTCCGACGCCGACTTCACGCCACTGGTGATGCATTTGCGCGCTAAAGGGGCCGCGGTGTATGGCTTTGGTGCCGATCAAACACCAGAACCCTTTGTCAATGCCTGTTCCCGTTTTCTGCGGCTGGACAAGCTCGGGTCCAGCGGAACCGATGCGAATCCAGCAACCCCGCTGCGTGTGCCCACTGCGCAACTCAAGCAAGATGCTCGGCTCGTGAGTCTGTTGCGCAATGCCGTTGAGGCAGCGGCAGATGAAGAAGGCTGGACCCGGGTGGCCGCCGTGGGCAGCCAAATTGGCAACCAGACCTCGTTTGATCCCCGCAACTATGGCTATGCCACCTTGACCAAACTGCTGGTGGCAACCGAGTTGTTTGATATCCGCAGCGAGGGCACATCCCAGGTGGCGGTTCGAGATAAGCGAAAACCCAAAGCCGACAAAGCCGCATGAGTGTGGACTGGCCCGCCCCCGATTGGAGCCAGCCGTGGAACGCTCCTTTTTCTGCCACTGGATTGCCGGTGCGTCGGGCCTGCGAGCGTGGTTTGTCGCTGCCGCAGGCGCTCACCGACTGTTTGGGCGCCACCGATCCGCGTTTTGTGCCCCAGTCCGAATTGCTGGGCGACCAAGCCTACGAGGCCTTTATTTTTGAGCACCGCTGCGTGCCCATCCGCGAAGGGCTGCACGATTTTTTTAATGCGCTGGTGTGGGCGCGCTTTCCCTTGTCCAAGCGCCGGCTCAACGCCCTGCAGGCGGCCGAAATCGCTCACGCCGGGGTGGGTCAGGTGCGCGGCAAGGTGCGCGACGCCATCACTGTGCTCGACGAAAACGCCGCCCTGCTGCAAGCGCCCGATGCTCTGTGGCGTGCGCTGCGCGAGCGTGAGTGGTCACTCTTGTTTGGAGACCTGCGACCCTTGTGGGCACAAGCGCGCTTGGTGCTGTTTGGCCACGCCTTGCTGGAAAAGTTGGTTAACCCTTACAAATCCATCACCGCGCATGTGGTGGATGTGGCGGTACCGCCCGCGCTGGGCGAGGACCTGAGCGCCTGGGACGCTTGGCTGGTCCACGAGCTTCAGACCGAGCGGCTGGCCGGCAAACCCTTTGTGCCGCTGCCGGTGCTGGGGGTGCCAGGCTGGTGGCCGGCCAACACCGACCCCGACTTTTACGCCGACGCTGGGGTGTTTCGGCCGCGTCGGGTGGCCGTGCCGGTGTCGGGCTCTTGAATTTCCGAACCGTTGGCCTCATTTGCTCCCGTAACATCGCGGTATTTGTCCACTCGCTGGAACCTCGGCCTGCAAGCCAGGTCCATTTCCGGTGTAATGTGACGCAACCGTTTTTCTGACACGGAGCACCCATGAAACGCATCCTCTTGTTTGTCCTGACCAACTTTGCCGTGATGGCGGTGCTGCTGGTCACCACCCGCCTGCTCGGGGTGGACCGTTTCCTCACGGCCAACGGTCTGAACATGACCGCGTTGGCGGGCTTCTCGCTGGTCATGGGTTTTGGTGGCGCCACCATTTCGCTGCTCATGAGCAAGAGCATGGCCAAGTGGAGCATGGGCCTGCAACTGATCAACCAGCCGCGCAACGCCGACGAGGCTTGGATCGTGCAAACGGTGCAGCAGTTTGCCGACAAGGCCGGTATTGCCATGCCCGAGGTGGGCATTTACGAAGGCGCGCCCAACGCCTTTGCCACCGGCGCGTTCAAAAACTCGGCGTTGGTGGGTATTTCCACCGGCTTGCTGCACAGCATGACCAAGGAAGAGGTGGAGGCGGTGATTGGCCATGAAGTGGCCCACATCGCCAACGGCGACATGGTCACCATGACGCTAATCCAGGGTGTCATGAACACCTTTGTGGTGTTCCTGAGCCGGGCCATTGGCTATGCGGTGGACAGCTTTTTGCGCAAGGGTGACAACCAAAGCAGCGGACCGGGCGTGGGCTATATGGTCACGACCATCGTGCTCGATATTCTGTTTGGTGTTGTGGCCGCCATCATCGTGGCCTGGTTCAGCCGCCAGCGCGAATTCCGAGCCGATGCCGGTGCCGCCCAAATGATGGGTCGCAAGCAGCCGATGATCAACGCGCTGGCGCGTCTGGGCGGCCTGACGCCTGGCGAGCTGCCCAAGACCATGCAGGCCATGGGCATCGCCGGCGGCCTGGGCAAGCTGTTCTCGACCCACCCGCCGATGGAAGAGCGCATCGCCGCTTTGCAGCAACTCTGATCGGCTGCAAATGCCTACAAAAAAGCGGCCTCACGGGCCGCTTTTTTGATGCTGGGCTGGCACTCAGCGGTTGGCCACCGCGCCGTCTTGTGCAATGGCCGCCTCCGCCACATTGGCCATGTGGGCGTAGAGCTGGGCCAAGGCTGGCCGGGTTTCCTTGGAGGAGCGGTCCAGGTAGAAGGCCAGCGACTTGTCGCGGTTGCTCGACCATTGGAAGGCCACCCACAGCGCGGCTTTGGCCTGGTCCATCTGGCCGCTGAGCGCCAGCGCCTCGGCCAGCGGTGTCCAGGTGGAGGTACGGCGCGGGTTGAGCAGCACCGCTTCTTTGAGCACCGCCTGGGCGGCGTTCGGGTCGTTGGCTTTGACCAGTGCAAAGCCCAGGTTGGCGGCGATTTCCACGTCTTGCGGGTTTTCCTGGCGCGCCTGGCGCAACTGGGTGACAGCGCCCGCCACATCGTCGGCCTTGAGCGCTTCCAGCGCACCCGCGTTGAGCTTGCGTGCCACCGCTTTGTTGCCCAGATCGGGTTTGGGCAGGGTGTCGATCAGGGTGGCGACACGGCGCACACCGTCCAGATCGCCTTGCGAGGCGGCCGCGAGGGTTTGTTGCACACAGGCGCCGATGGCGTTGCAGTCGCCCGCCGGCTCGGCCGTTGCAGCCGGCTCGGCCGTTGGGGCAGCGGGTGCGTCGGCTGCCGGTGCCACAGCCGCGGGTTCAGGCACCGCAGGTGCGGCGGGCGCTGCCGCCCCCATGGGCTTGTCGCGGAGGGTGGCCAGCGCCGTGCGCATTTCTTCATCGGCCTTGGCCAGCATGCCTTCAAAAAAGGTCGCGTCCATGGTGCGGTTGTTCACCTTGAACAGGCCCTTGGCGTAGTCGAAGCTGGCGCGCAGACGGTCGCCTTCTGCCACCGCAAAGCCGCTGGCTACCGCCATCTCGCGCTGCTCGGGCGGGATCACAGCACCTTGGATATTGAGTGTGCCGTTGGAGCGCAGCTGCGCCGCCAATGAAGGCTTGCCACCGGTGGCCTCGGCCAGCTCGACCATGAACGAGCCGTCGAGGCTGCCATTGGCAGCCTTGCCGGTGAGGGTGGGCATGCCAAACGAGAAGCCCTTGGCCAGCAGCGTTTCCAGCGCTTGGGCGGCGGTTTGGCTTTCCTGAGCTGTCAGCGCTTCCATGCCGCAGCTGTCGTCAAACAGCCGGATCAGGGTTTCCACCGACGCGGTGTGCAGGCCATTGAGCGCCCATTCCATGCGCAGATCGGTCAGCACCTGGCCGCCGCCCTCGATCTTGCGCAGCGACGGCGTGAAGCTGGAGTTGAGCCGATCGCCTTGTTCGCGTGCGGCCATTTTCAGCTCTAGCCCCTCCAGCGAGCCTAGGCTGGCGCTGGCCTGCGCCACCTTGAAGCTGCCCGTGCCGGTGCCCTTGCTGCGGTTGTCGATGTCGAGGTCCATGGCGATGCCCTGCACATCAAAGGCCTGTCCCTGGCCGCGTACCACGACGCGTTCAATCTGCCACTGCAGGGCCATGGCCTGGCCGTCCATGGTCAGGGTGCCAGCCGAGGGCGTGATGTCCAGCACCTCGCCCGAGCGGCGCAGGGCCACGGCCGGCAGGCTCATGTCGCTGCGCACCGCACCGCCCACGCTCACCGCGCCTTGGCCGCTCAAGGCAGAGGTCGAGCCAAACAAGGTCTTGAACGCGTCGGCGGTGTCGCCCTCGGGCGCGAGCTGCCAGGTAAAGCGCGCCGCGCCAGTGGGCAGCGGCAGGTGGCTCAGGGTGTAGTTCACCCGCACCGTGAAGCTGTCGTCCGCATCGGGCTGTGCGGCGCAACTGGGCGAATAAGTGGCCGACAGGTGGCCGTCGGACTGGAACAGTCCACGGGTGTGCTGCACCTCGCGCACCCGCCACGCGCTGGTGGCGCCCGCCTGGGGGGCTGCTGTCAGCCCCTTGAGCGTGTCTTCGGCTTGCATGCCGATGTAGACCCCGCTGCCCGCCCACGCCGCGACCACGACGGCGGCCGCCGCCCCCGCACCCACCAGTGTTTTGTTCATGTGCATTCCTCAGTTAAAAGAGGAATTATTGCCAAATTTAATGTTTTTGATAAATAAATGACAAAAATATTTGGTTTTCTGTGTCTGCCGCGGGCTAGGCTGTGTTCCCGTGTTCAGCTTGCGGTGGCGCTTGGCGGCAGCAGGGTGTCGCGCGCCACCGCCTCGGCCACCTTGATGCCGTCCACCCCCGCCGACAGAATGCCGCCGGCGTAGCCCGCACCTTCCCCAGCCGGGTACAAGCCTTGGGTGTTGAGGCTTTGGAAGTCCTCGCCCCGGGTGATGCGCAGCGGCGCGCTGGTGCGGGTCTCCACCCCGGTGAGCAGGGCGTCGGCCATGTCGTAGCCTTTGATCTTGCGGCCAAACACCGGCAGCGCTTCGCGCATGGCCTCGATCGCGTAGGCGGGCAGGGCGAGCGCCAGATCGGTCAGGTGCACACCCGGTTTGTACGACGGCTCTACCTCGCCCAGCGCGGTCGATGGCTGGCCGGTCAAGAAGTCACCGACGCGCTGACCGGGCGCCTCGTAGGTGCCACCGCCCAGATCGAAGGCGCGGCTCTCCAACTGGCGCTGCAGCACCACACCCGCGAGCGGGTGCGTCTGGCCTTGTGCGATCAGCGCCTGGGCTTGCGCCGCGTAGCGCGGGCCGTCGGCCTCGCCAAAAGCGGCGGTCCACAGCGGCGCGTCTTGCGGAAAGCGGATCGGGAAATCGCTCGGGTCGATGCCCACCACCATGCCGGCGTTGGCGTTGCGCTCGGCGCGCGAATACTGGCTCATGCCGTTGGTCACCACCCGGCCGGGCTCGGAGGTGGCGGCCACCACCGTGCCGCCGGGGCACATACAGAAGCTGTAGACCGCGCGGCCGTTTTGGGCGTGATGCACCAGCTTGTAGTCGGCCGCGCCCAGCAGCGGGTGGCCAGCGTGCCGGCCCCAGCGGGCTTGGTCGATCACGCTTTGGGGGTGTTCGATGCGAAAGCCCACCGAAAACGGCTTGGCTTCCATGTACACCCCGGCGTCCCACAGCAGGGCAAAGCTGTCGCGCGCGCTGTGGCCCAGCGCCAGCACCACCCGGCGTGTGGGCAGGTCGATGTCTTGCTCGGTGTCCAAGCGGCGCACGCGCAAGGCCTGCACCTGCTGCTGGCCATCGGGCCCGGGGGTGAGTGTGATGCCGGTGAGCTGGTGTTCGAAACGGATCTCACCGCCCAGCGCGATGATTTTTTCGCGCATGGCTTCGACCACCTTGACCAGCTTGAAGGTGCCGATGTGCGGGTGCGCTTGGTAGAGGATTTCGGGTGGTGCACCGGCGTCCACAAACTCTTGCATCACCTTGCGGCCAATGAAGCGCGGGTCCTTGATCTGGCTGTAGAGCTTGCCGTCCGAAAACAGGCCAGCGCCGCCTTCGCCGTACTGCACATTGCTTTGTGGGTTGAGCACCTTTTTGCGCCACAGACCCCAGGTGTCTTTGGTGCGTTGGCGCACCGGCTTGCCGCGTTCCAGCACGATGGGCTTGAGCCCCATTTGCGCCAAGGCCAGCGCGGCGAACAAACCACACGGCCCCAGTCCCACCACCACCGGGCGTTCGGCATCACTGGCGGGCCAGCCGGCGGGCGCCAGCGCCGGTGGCGTCCAGCGCATCTCGGGGGTGGCGATGATGTGCGGGTTGTTGGCATGGCGCTGCAGCAACGCAGTCTCTTGGCCCGGGTCGGCCAGCGTCACGTCCGCGATGTAGACCGCCAGCAAATCGGCTTTGCGGGCGTCGAAGCTGCGCTTGAACACCTGCAGGCTGCCAATGACCGCAGGGTCCACCCCCAGCGCCTGTGCGGCCAGGCGGGTCAGCGCCTCGGTGGGGTGGGGTGGCGGCAGCCGGTCGTGGTCGGTTTCGGTGGGCGCGTCGGCGGCGCGGCGGTGCTCAGCAGGCACAGCGGCCAGCGGCAGTTTGAGTTCGGCAATGCGGATCATGGGGTGGGCTTGTGGTGATCAAGCAAACATGAAAAACCCGCAATTGTCGCAGCCCTGTACCAGTGTGCGGGCGATAATCGAGCGGTGAAGCGCGCCAGACCGCCGCTGGTGCAACCTCGCAAGAGGACCCGAAAGGGAGCACTGGAGGAACGTCCGGACTGCACAGGACAGCGTAGGAGGTAACACCTCTCCACCGACCAGCCGAAAGGGGCAACCCCGACGGCCCTAAGGTGAGGATCAGAGCAACAGAGACGAGCCGATTCAGTTCGGGTGAAACGGGCAATCTCTACGCGCAGCAATACCAAATAGGCCAACGTTGACGTGGTT
>CAMBOY010000178.1 GCA_945869245.1 Hydrogenophaga intermedia | reverse complement strand
AAAGCGTGGCTGGATCTGATCTGGTCGGGCCAGGTGATGAGCACCGAAACCGTGATGAGTTGGGAAATGGACCCCATGCGCTTTGGCACCGCGGTGTCGAGCCTGACCGTGCGCGACGTGGTGGAACGCCACAACGGCGCGTTCTGGTTTGAGCGCGAGCGGGTGCGCCACCGCGCGTTTTTCCGGTTTTTGCTGCCCATGGCCGCGCCACAAGAGCAGGTGGAAGCCGCGACCTATGTGCGCAGCGAAAGCCGTCCCGAGTACTACGACTTCGACCTGTTCCAGTCTACCGAGCAGCACAGCGCGCTCGACGACCGCTTGCTCAGCGAGCTGACCTATACCGTGTTTGATACGGAAACCACCGGACTCAACCCGTCGGACGGCGACGAAATCATTCAGATCGGAGCGGCGCGCATCGTCAACAACCGCTTGCTGCGCCAAGAGTTCATCGACCAGTTGGTCGATCCCCAGCGCGCCATCCCGGCGGCCACCATTCCGATCCACGGCATCACACCCGACATGGTCAAGGGACAACCCACCATCGCGCGGGTCTTGCCGGCGTTTCACCAGTTCGCGCAAGACACGGTGCTGGTGGCGCACAACGCGGCGTTTGACATGCGGTTTTTGCAGCTCAAGGAAAAGAGCACTGGACTGACGTTTGACCATCCTGTGCTCGACACCTTGTTGCTGTCGGCGGTGGTGCATCCCAACCAGGATTCGCACCGCTTGGAGGCCATTGCCGAGCGCTTCAACATCACCGTCATCGGTCGCCACACCGCCATGGGCGACGCGATGGTGACCGCCGAAGTGTTTTTGCGCCTGATCCCGCTGCTGGCCGAAAAAGGCATTCACACCCTGGGCCAGGCGCGCGAAGCGGCACAAAAAACCTACTACGCCCGGCTGAAGTATTGACCCCCCCGCGCCGGCCTGCGGCCGTCACCCCCCAGGGGGCGATGCGAGTGGCCCGGCGAAGCCGGTTCCACCGCATCCTGGACTCAGACACCGCGCGCCTGAGGGGGAGTTGGTGCCAGGGCACCGCAGATCCGGCTTTGCCGGTCTGCTGGTGCCGCCCCCTGGGGGGTGACGGCCGCAGGCCGGCGCGGGGGGGTCAAAATCTCCCGGATTGGTAGCGGTGTTCGAGCACCGACTGCAGCGACTGCACGACGCTGAAGGCGTCTTTGAGTTGGGTGCGCTCGAAGTTGGAGATGTCGTCCGGGTTCAGGAAGTTGTCGGGTGGCAGGCCCTGCGCCATTTGGCGGGTCTGGTGTTGGATGCGGGTAAAGGCCAGGAATTCGAGTGCGTCGCGCAGGTCGCGGGCGCTTTGTTCGCTGATGGCTTCACCCGCGCTGGCGGCCGCAAGGCGGTCGTGGGTGTTGACTTCGGCGTGTCCGCCGGCCAAGGCGTAGACCCGGGCCATATCAACAATGGGCACGATGCCGGTGTGCTTGAGGTCGATGGTGCCTTTGTGTTCGCCGCTGCGGATGGTGCTGATACCTTTGAACAGGCCCAGCGGCGGCTGGTGGGTCAGGGCGTTGCCCACCATATAGGCCAGGAAAATTGAATTGCCCTTGGTGCGCGCCAGTACATCGCTGCGCAACTGGTCGAGCATGGCTGCGTTGCCGTGCACCGCGCGCAAATCAAAAAACACACAGGTCAGCATCAGCGACTTGGGATCGGGCTGGCTGGTCCAGCGTTGAAAGTACTCGGCCCAGCGTTTGCGCGGCTGGCGCCACTGCGGCGTCATGGCCATCATCTCGCCGGGGCAGTGCACATAGCCGCAGGCGTCGAGCCCGTCGCACACAAAACGCGCGAACTGTTCAAAGTAGTCGCCGTGTGCCGCTTCGTCGTAGTCGTCGCTGAGCACCAGGCAGTTGTCTTGGTCGGTTTTTGCGGTTTGTTCGCTGCGCGCCTGTGAGCCGGCGGCCACCCAGACATAGTCGATGGGCGCTGGGCCAAACTGCAATTCGGCCAGCTGAATCAGGCGCGAGGTCACCGCGTCGGTGATGGCGGTGATGATGTGGCCGCTGCTGTAGGCCGACGACTCGGCCGCCGCCAGGCTTTGCTGCAGGCGCTTGATCTTGGCGGTACTGGCCTGCAGGCCTTCGATGGTGCTTTGTTTGTGGATGTCGCTGGCCAGGTACACCGCCGAGGTGCTGTGCTGTTCGGTCACGTCGGTGGCGGTGAGCATGCCCACCACGCGGTGGCCGTCGACCACCGGCACATGGTGGATGTTGTGCCGCGCCATCAGCATCAGGGCCTCAAACGCGGGGCGCTGCACCGGGATTGACATGGGCGCCAGGGTGGCGATGTCCATGATGGGGCGGCTGCTGTCCATGCCAGCGGCCAGCACGCGGTTGCGCAGGTCGCGGTCGGTGATCAGGCCAAACAGGTGTTCGTTTTGCAAGATGACCACCGACGACACCCGTTGGTCGCGCATCACCTCGGCGGCTTGGCGAATCGGGGTGTCTGGTGGCAGGGTGATGGGCGCGCGCTTGACCAAGGACTGCACCGGGGTGGTCATGAGGTTGAGCGCGCTGTCGCCTCCGCTGTGCCGCGCCAAGGGCTGCGGTGTGTCGCCCGGTAGCGCAATAAAGGCGGCCAGCACCGGATGGTGTTGTACCAAGGCGAGCGCCTGGGCTTCGTCCATGACCGCCAGCGTGCAATCGGTCAGCGCGTTGGCCTGTGCCACCGGGATGCGGGCGGCAAACTGCAGGCCCAGCAAATCGCCAGGGTAGAGGCTCAATCGCAGGCGTTGCTCTTCATCGAGCAGCGCCGCGCTGCCCTTGATCAGCCAGCACAAGTGGTGGTGCAGTGGGCCGTCCACCGGCAGCGGCTCGCCGGCGCGGGCGAATCGAATGTGCCAAGTGCGCGCCAGAGCGCTTTGTGCCTCTGGCGGCAGCACCGACCAGACGCGGTGGCGTTCGATGGCAAGGGCGAGATCGGCGGGCGAAAAAGTGCTGGTGTTCATGGGTGTGACAGATTGGAGATGGCGCCGCTGCTTGGCCACCCGGGGGAAACCCTAGAGAAAAAATCTTGTGGGCCTCTGGTGCGACAAAGTCCAAGCGGTAAGCTAGACGTTTGCTGAGCTCCATTCTGACCGGTAGCGGCCCACAGGCGCTTGACGGTGGTCAAACCCAATGTCCTTTTCTTCTTCGTCTGATCGCATGCGCCGGCACTGGCGTGCCCAACGCGCCCTCACCTGGTGGCTGCTGTTGCCGTGGCTGTTGGTGTCGTTTGGTGTCACGTACTTTGCGCGCGAGCTTGACGCCCTGTTTATGGGCTGGCCAGTGGGCTTTTGGGTCGCGGCCCAGGGTGCGCCCCTGGTGTACTTGGTCATTGTGTGGGCTTATGCCGCAGCGATGGATCGAATCGATGCGCGCTACGCCGGTGGCAGCGCGGACGGGGACTGAGCGTGCAGCACGACCAACAGGCGTTCGGGCGGCAGCTCAATCGGGTGTACCTGCTCTACACCCTGGGGTTTTTGGGTTTTGTGCTGGGCTTGGCCTTGGCCGAATGGTTGGGGCTATCTCGCGAAGTCATTGGCTTTGTGTTTTTGCTCGCCACGATTGCGCTGTACGCCACGGTGGGCATCATGAGCCGCACCACCGACGCGGTGGAGTATTACGTGGCGGGTCGGCGGGTGCCTGCCATGTACAACGGCATGGCCACGGGGGCCGACTGGATGTCGGCGGCCTCGTTCATCGGCTTGGCCGGGACCATTTACTTGCAAGGCTACAACGGCTTGGCGTTTGTGATGGGCTGGACCGGCGGTTTCTGTTTGATGGCGCTGTTGCTGGCGCCATATTTGCGCAAGTTTGGCCAGTTCACCGTGCCCGATTTTTTGGCGGTGCGCTATGGCGGCAATGCGCCGCGCTTGATTGGCGTGTTGGCGGCTTTGCTGGTGTCGTTCACGTATGTGGTGGCGCAGATTTACGGCGTAGGCCTGATCGCCTCGCGCCTGACCGGTGTGGCCTTTGAGTTGGGGGTGTTTCTGGGCCTGGGCGGTATTTTGGTGTGCTCGTTTTTGGGTGGCATGCGGGCGGTGACTTGGACCCAGGTGGCGCAAGCCATTGTGCTGATTTGCGCCTATTTGGTGCCGGTGGTGTGGTTGTCGGTGAAACAGACCGGTGTGCCGATTCCCCAGGCGGTGTACAGCCAGCAATTGGTCAAAGTCAGCGAAAAAGAACAGGCCTTGCTCAACGATCCGGCCGAGGTGGCGGTGCGGCAGGTGTACCAAACCCAGGTCATTGCGCTGAACCTCAAGCTGCAATCGGTGGAGAGGAGCTGGCGCGAGGAACGCGCCGAGGCCCAAGCGCGCATCGAGCGCCTGCAACAGGAGCAGGCGCCGCCGGCGGTGGTGGCCGACGCGGAAATGGACCACGCCGCCTTGCCCCGCAGTCCCGAGGCCGCGCGCGAGCTGTGGACGCGCCAGCGCGACGAGGCGCTGGCCAAATCGCAGCCCTTGGGGGGCATGCCCCCGAGCGCCCAAGCCTATGCCGGCGACCCGCACGGCACCGCGGAAGAACGCCAGACCTACGACGAGTCGCGGCGCAATTTTTTGGCCCTGCTGTTTTGCCTGATGCTTGGCACCGCCGGCTTGCCACACATTCTGATGCGTTACTACACCGTGCCGTCGGTCAGCGCTGCGCGCCGCTCGGTCACCTGGACACTGTTTTTTGTGTTGGCGCTGTACCTGACCGCTCCGGCGCTGGCCGTGATGGTCAAGTACGAAGTCTTTCACCACTTGGTGGGCACGCCGATTGACCAACTGCCCGCCTGGGTGGCCGCGTGGAGCGGCGTCGACCCCAGCCTGTTGCAGGTCACCGACGTCAACCGCGACGGCGTGTTGCAACTCAACGAAATCAGCATTGGCGGCGATATTGTGGTGCTGGCCATGCCCGAGATCGCCGGCATGCCCTATGTGATTTCTGGCTTGGTTGCCGCCGGTGGTTTGGCGGCCGCCTTGTCCACCGCCGATGGCCTGCTGCTGACCATTGCCAACGCGCTGTCGCACGACGTGTATTACAAGATGATCGATCGCGACGCGGCCACCGCCCGCCGCGTCACCATCTCCAAAGTGTTGCTGTTGGTGGTGGCCTTGTTGGCCGCCTACGTGGCGGCACAAAAGCCGGCCGATATTCTGTTTTTGGTGTCGGCCGCTTTCTCCTTTGCCGCTGCCGCGTTTTTTCCAGCCCTGGTGCTGGGCATCTTCTGGAAGCGCGCCACCGGCACCGCCGCGGTGCTGGGCATGCTCAGCGGTTTGGCGGTCACCACCTATTACATGGTGGTGAACCAGCCGTGGTTGCGCAGCGTGTTTGGCGTTGAGCGTGCGGTCGATTTGTGGTGGGGTATACAGCCCATTTCTGCCGGTTTGTTCGGTGTGCCGGTGGGCTTTGCGGTGATTGTGTTGGTCAGTGTTTTGCGGCCGGTCCACGATCCGCACACCAATCAACAAGTGGACGATTGGAGACGGCCCTGACACGCCGCTGATCTGGGCATCGCGCTTGGGATTTTTTGCGATTTTGATTACAATAAAAACGTCAAAATTAATAAAATCAAAATAATTAACTCAAACAATCAGAGTTAATTATTTTTTCTTCACAATCGCATGTCAAACCTGTCCGACTTGTTCGGCGCCCGGTCCGCAGGGGCTTACGTGGCCGCTGGCGTGTTGCTGGCAGCCCTGGGTGGCTGCGCTTCTGTTGCGCCTGAGCCACGCGGGGCGGCGCACATGCTGGAACAAAACACACAAGACGCCGAGCGCTTGCGCCACGACGTGCCTGCGCTGGTGGGCGTGTTGTCTCTTGAAGAAGCGCAGGCCCGGGCCTTGAAGTTCAATTTGGAGCGCCGCGTGCGCCAATTGGAAGAGGCGATGGCTTTGCGCCAATACGACGCCTCGCGCTTTGATGTGCTGCCCTCGCTGATGGCCCAAGCCGGCTACAGCGCACGCGACAGCGACCGCATCACCCAAAGCCGCAATATCCAAACCGGCGAACTGATCCCGGGCAATTCCATCACCCAGGAGCGCTCTGGCTGGACCGCCGATCTGGCGCTCAACTGGAACTTGCTCGATTTGGGGCTGGGTGTTTACAACAGCCGCCAGCAGGCCGCGCGGGTCGGTGTGGCGGCCGAGCGGCGGCGCAAAGCGACCCATTTGTTGCTGCAAGATGTGCGCACCGCCTACTGGCGCGCCCTGAGTGCCCAAAAGCTCAGTGGCCAAGTCAAGGAAGCCATCGCCGTGGGCGAGCGCGCTTTGGTCGATGCGCGCCAAGCCGAGCAAGAAAAACTGCACAACCCGCTCGACTCCCTGCGCTACAGGCGCCAGTTGCTGGAGAACCTGCGGCTGCTGGAGTCGATCAGCCAAGAATTGGCGGCTGCCCAACTTGAGCTGGCGTCGCTGCTCAACTTGCCCCCGGGCACACCGCTGGTGCTGCAAGACCAGCCCATGTCGTCGACCGACACCACCGTGTTGTCGGTGCCGCTGGAGCGGCTGGAGGCCGAGGCGCTCTACCGCAACGCCGACTTGCGCGAGGCTCATTTCAATTCCTACATCGCCCGCGACGAGGTGCGCAAAGCCCTCATGCGCATGTTCCCCAATATCTCGTTCAACGCGGCGTTCAAGTACGACACCGACGAGTACCAAGTGAACCAGCATTGGGCCGACAACGGTCTGCGCATTTCCTGGAACTTGTTCAACACGATCACTGCGCCGCTGCAATCCAAAGCCGCGCAGGCAGGGGTGCAACTGGCCGACCAGCGCCGC
>CAMBOY010000177.1 GCA_945869245.1 Hydrogenophaga intermedia | reverse complement strand
AGCGCATGGTCTCCAAGCTCACGCCGACCGTGCTGGAGAGGCCTTGGCAGACCATGCCCAGCGAGTCGCCCACCAAAATGCACTCCACCCCGGCGGCGTCGGCCACGGCCGCAAAGGTGGCGTCGTAGGCGGTGAGCATGGTGATTTTTTCGCCGCGTTCGCGCATCTCGGCCATGCGCGGCAAGCTCACCGGCTTGCGCGGGGGCAGTGGCGATGCGGCGGGCAGGGTGCCGTAGGGTGTGCCATTGGCGGCAGGGCTCAGGGGTGTGCTCATGGGTGTCTCCGGTGTCGGCATCAACCAGCCAAGTGGGGCGGACTATAGACCAAACGGCCTCACCCGGCTCGATACCCAGGTCGCTCTGGGGTAAGCTACTTCTCATGAAACATTTGAGCGACTACACCCCAGCCGATCTGGCCGCGCTGGCGCAGGCCGACGTGGCCTGTGCCCTGGCCGAGGACGTGGGCAGCGGCGACTTGACCGCCGCATTGGTGGACCCGACGCGCAGCGTGCGTGCCCGCATCTTGGCGCGCGAGAGCGCGGTCATCTGCGGTCGGCCCTGGGTGGACGCCGCTGTGCGGGCCTGCGCGCCCGACGCCGCGCTGCACTGGTTGGTGGATGAGGGCGACAGCTGCCACCCCGACCAGGTGGTGCTGCAGATCGAGGGGCGTGCCCAGGCCTTGCTGACCGCCGAGCGCACCGCGCTCAACTTTTTGCAGCTGCTCAGCGCGGTGGCCACCAAGACGGCCAGTTACGTGGACGCGGTCAAAGGCACCCGCGCGGCGATTGTGGATACCCGCAAAACCCTGCCGGGCCTGCGCCTGGCGCAGAAATACGCGGTCAAGACCGGCGGCGGGGTGAACCACCGCATTGGCCTGTACGACGCGGTGCTGATTAAAGAGAACCACATCGCCGCAGCCGGTGGTGTATCGGCCGTGCTGCAGCGGGTGCGTGAGACCGCGCCGCAAGCGCGGTTTGTCGAAATCGAGGTGGAAACGCTGGCGCAGCTCGACGAGGCGCTGGCCTGCGGCGCCCAGATGGTGTTGCTCGACAACATGCCGCTGGCGCAGTTGCACGAAGCGGTGCGCCGCAACGCCGGGCGCGCGGTGCTGGAGATTTCGGGCGGGGTCAATATGAGCACCGTGCGCCAGCTGGCCGAAACCGGGGTGGACCGCATTTCCATTGGTGCGCTCACCAAGGACGTGAAAGCCATCGATTTTTCTATGCGGATGGAGTGAAGAATGCAGCAACCCCCTGCGCCGCTGCGCGTCTTCCCCCAAAGGGGACCACACCAGTGGCCCGGCGAAGCCGGTTCCACGGTGTGTCGCGATGAACCACGGCGCTGAAAGGATGGACAAAGTATGAGCAGCGAAACCCTGATTGACGTCGAATACGAACAACCCGCTTGCAGCACGCAGCACGCTTGGGCCCGCGTGCCGGTGGAGCCCAGCCCCGAGCAACGCGCTGAGCTGAAAGAGCGCATCAAACGCCTGCTCAAAGAACGCAACGCGGTGATGGTGTCGCACTATTACGTGCACCCCGACCTACAAGATCTGGCCATCGAAACCGGTGGCATCGTCAGCGACTCGTTGGAAATGGCGCGCTTTGGCCGCGACCACGCGGCGCAGACGCTGGTGGTCAGCGGTGTGCGTTTCATGGGTGAAACCGCCAAGATCCTGAGCCCGGAAAAAAGTGTGCTCATGCCCGACCTCGACGCCAACTGCTCGCTCGACCTGGGCTGCCCGATTGGCGAATTCAGCGCCTTCTGCGACGCCCACCCCGACCGCACCGTGGTGGTCTATGCCAACACCAGCGCGGCGGTGAAAGCGCGCTCGGACTGGCTGGTGACTTCGAGCTGCGCGCTCGATATCGTCAAGGCGCTCAAGGACAAGGGCCACAAAATTCTGTGGGCTCCCGACAAACACCTGGGCGGCTACATCCAGCGCGAGACCGGTGCCGACATGCTGATGTGGAACGGCGCGTGCATCGTGCACGACGAATTCAAGGCGGTCGAGCTGGAGCTGCTCAAGCGCGACCACCCCGGCGCCAAAGTGCTGGTGCACCCCGAAAGCCCGGCCGATGTGGTGGCCCTGGCCGACGCGGTCGGCTCGACCAGCGCCATCCTCAAGGCCGCGCGCGACATGGTCGCCCACACCTTCATCGTGGCTACCGACAACGGCATGATGCACGCGCTGCGTCAGCAAAACCCCGGCAAGGTGTTTATCGAAGCGCCCACCGCCGGCAACAGCGCCACCTGCAAGAGCTGCGCGCATTGCCCGTGGATGGCGATGAACGGCCTGGCCGGTGTGGCCCATGTGCTCGAGTTCGGCGCCAACGCCATCCATGTGGACCCAGCGCTGATCCCGCGCGCGCGCCAGCCGATCGACCGCATGCTGGCGTTCACTGCCGCGCACAAGGCGGGGCAAGACGCCGGCGCCTTGGTGCCCAACATCGGCGCGGCCTGACGTCGCACAGGGCAGCAGCGAGCATCTCTGTCTGGGTGGCTTGTTCTTGCAGCTCCCTGTCCGGAGCGCGTGTCTTCGGCAAGGATGCCGCAGAACCGGCTTCGCCGGGCTGCAGGCATTGCCCCCTCAGGGGGGTGACGCGCGCAGCGCGGCGCGGGGGGGAACCAACACCGTCGGCTTGGCCTCGGGCAGCATCTCGGGATAGTCGCGGCTGAAATGTAGGCCTCGGCTCTCATGCCGCATCAGCGCGCTCATCACAATCAGGTCGGCCACTTGCACCAGGTTGCGCAGTTCCAGCAGGTCGCGCGTCACGTGGAACTGGCGGTAGAACTCTTGGATTTCCTGCTGTAGCAGGTTGATGCGGTGGGCGGCGCGTTCCAAGCGCTTGTTGGTGCGCACGATGCCCACGTAGTCCCACATGAAGCGGCGCAGCTCGTCCCAGTTGTGTGAGATCACCACCATTTCGTCGGCATCGGTCACGCGGCTGTCGTCCCAGGCCGGCATGGCCGGCTTCGGCGTGTTGACTTCCGACGTGATGGCTTGCACCGCACCTCGGGCAAACACCATGCACTCCACCAGCGAGTTGCTGGCCAAGCGGTTGGCGCCGTGCAGGCCGGTGCAGGTGGTCTCGCCCACGGCGTACAGGCCCGGCACATCGGTGCGGCCGTGCAGGTCGGTGACCACACCACCGCAGGTGTAGTGCGCCGCCGGCACCACCGGGATCGGCTCGCGGGTGATGTCGATGCCGAGTTCGGCGCAGCGCGCCAAGATGTTGGGGAAATGCTCGCGGATGAACTCGGGGCTTTGGTGCGAGATGTCCAGGTGCACACAGTCCAGGCCGTGTTTTTTCATCTCGAAGTCGATGGCGCGCGCCACCACGTCGCGCGGCGCGAGTTCGGCGCGCGGGTCGTGGTCGGGCATGAAGCGGTGGCTGCCCAAATGGGGCGGCAAGAGCAGCCGACCGCCTTCGCCGCGTACGGCCTCGGTGATGAGGAAGTTTTTGACGTGTGGGTGGTACAGACAGGTCGGGTGGAACTGGATGAATTCCATGTTCGCCACCCGGCAGCCCGCGCGCCAGGCGGCGGCGATGCCGTCGCCGGTGGCGGTGTCGGGGTTGGTGGTGTACAGATACACCTTGCCCGCGCCACCAGTGGCCAAAATGGTGTGGCTGGCGCTGAAGGTCTCGACCTCGTCGCGGTCCACATCAAGCACATAAGCGCCGTGGCAGCGCGGCGGCGCATCGTTGGTGGCGCCCGGCAGCTTGCGGCTGGTGATCAGGTCCACCAGCATGTGGTTTTCAAAAAACACAATACTGGGGTTGGTGCGGGCCCGTTCGCTGAGGGTGGCCTGCACCGCCGCGCCGGTGGCGTCGGTCACGTGCACGATGCGCCGGTGGCTGTGGCCGCCTTCGCGGGTGAGGTGCAGCTCGCCGTTTTCGGTGGAGAAGGGCACGCCCATTTCGCGCAGCCAAGCGATGGCCGAGGGGGCGTTTTCCACCGTGAAGCGGGTGGCCTCCAGGTCGCACAGGCCGGCGCCGGCCACCAAGGTGTCGTCCACGTGGGATGCGTAGCTGTCGCCTTCGGCCAGCACGGCGGCGATGCCGCCTTGCGCCCAGTTGCTCGACCCGTCGGAGATGCCGCGTTTGGTGATCACCGCCACCCGGTGGGTTGGCGCCAGGTGCAGCGCGGCGGTCAGGCCGGCCAGGCCGCTGCCGATGATCAGCACGTCAAAGTGGTGGGTCTGGGTCATTCGAAGGGCAATTCTTCAGCGGCGTCGGGCTGGGCCACGGTGTAGGCCAGCCGCACATAGATGGGGGCAAAGGCCTCGGCCTGGGTCAGCTCAATCAGCGTTTCTTTGGCCAGTTCGAGCATGGCGATGAAGGTCACCACCAGCACCGGCGCGCCTTTGCTCAGGTCGAACAGATCGCCAAACTCGACGAATTTGCGGCCTTGCAGATGGCGCAGCACGATGCTCATGTGCTCGCGCACCGACAGCTCTTCGCGGCTGATTTTGTGGTGCTGCACCAGCTTGGCGCGTTTGATGATGTCGCGCCAAGCGGCCTGCAGTTCGCTGGCGTTCACGTCGGGGAATCGGGGCGCCAGCGCCTGCTCCACGTACACCTGGGCCCGCAAAAAATCGCGTCCGTAATGGGGCAGTTCATTGATGCGCTGGGCGGCGAGCTTCATCTGCTCGTACTCCAGCAGGCGGCGCACCAGCTCGGCGCGCGGGTCTTCGGCCTCTTGGCCTTCGGCCACCTTTTTCGGCGGCAGCAGCATGCGCGACTTGATCTCGATCAGCATCGCCGCCATCAGCAGGTACTCGGCCGCCAGCTCCAGGTTGCTGGCGCGGATTTCGTCGACGTAGCTCAAGTACTGGCGGGTCACCGCCGCCATCGGGATGTCGAGGATGTTGAAGTTCTGCTTGCGGATCAGATACAGCAACAGGTCCAGCGGGCCTTCAAAGGCCTCCAGAAACACCTGCAGCGCGTCCGGCGGGATGTACAGGTCTTTCGGCATGGCGAACAGCGGTTCGCCGTACAGCCGCGCCACCGCCACATGGTCCACCACATCGGGCAGGACTGCGTCCAGACCCGGCGGGGCCGGGTCCAGTGGCGGGATATCGGGATTCATGCGGGCCGCGCCAGCTCGCGCGCTCAGCGCACGCTGGGGTCGGTCTGGTAGACGTAGGGTTTTTGCGGCACCTCTGCGGCGCTGGCCTGGGCGGCCTGTTCGCGGTTGATCTGTTTGTCCCACAGCAGGGCCCGGCCTTCTTGCTGGCCCTGTTCCAGTTCGGGGCGCTCGGCCTTGATCTGGTTGATGAAGTCGGTCACTTCAGAGGTGTAGTGCGGGCGGGCAAAGATGGACATGGTTGTGCGATCGGTGAAGCAACAACACCCGGTCGGTGCCGGGACAAGCCCGCTATTTTACCGGCAGGGCGCCTGCAAGGGCTCCACGCTGCGGCTGTGCCAGTTGAGCACGGTTTGGCGCTCCACCATGCCTTGCGCCAGATCGGGAAATTCGCGCCGGATCACATCGGCCGCAAACCGGGCCATGAAGCGCGATTTCAGCTCGGCCCGTGCCCGGTCCACCCCTACGTCTTCGTAGGGTACTGAGGACATCAACAAAAAGCCGTCGGCCGGAATGCGGCCATCCGCCATATTGCCGCGGATGATGCCGGCGGCCTTGCGGATCGGGTCGGCCAGATCGGGGCTGTAGGGTCCGATGATCAGCGCCAGATTGGGCAAGTGCAGCCAGTCAAAGCCCCGGCCCACACAGATCATCCACTCGCGGTGTTCGATGTCCAGGTGCCGCTCGCGCTGGCGCAGTTCGGCGATGTGGCGGTGGTTGCCCTGCAGCAGCGGCAGCAGGTCGGCGCGCACCTGGGTCGGCATGTCGGGCAGCAGCGCCTGCAACCGGGCGGGCAGCTCGGCCAGCTCGGCCTCGCTGAGCTTGGCCATGTTCAGCGTCTGTCCATCGGCGCCATGCAGCACCAGCGCTTCTTCATCGGTCTCAAAGCCACACACCAGCGGGTAGACCGTTTGGTGTTGCGCGCCAAACAGCGCACTCACCTCGTCGCGGATGCCCATGGTGTGGGCGCGCGCGTCCTCGGTGCGGAAATGAAAGCCCGCGCAGCCCCGGCGCGTGTCGCCTTGGGAATAGTGGTAGGTGATCACCACCAGCGTCTGGCGGCCTTGGCGCAGCACCTTGTCCACCGCTGCCAGCAGCACCTCGCCCAGGTGCGGCCAGCCCAGGTGAAAAATGCCACCCAGGTTGCGAAAGGGCTGGATGATGCCGCGCGGCGTCTGGGTCGCAATCGGGATGTTGATGCGCCCGTCCATGCACTTCATCACCATGATGGCGGTGGGGTGCTGCGCCAGATAGCGCTGGCGCGCCAGCCAGGCTTCGGGGCTGGCGTAGTCCTGGGCGTGGCGCTCGGCCAGACCAAACAGCCAGTCGATGCGTTCGTGGATCGGGCGGTGCAGCGGTGCCATGGGGCTCAGTCCTCCAGGGTGATGTGCTGGGCAAACCCTGAGCGCTCCAGCAGCGAGCGCGGCTGTGGGTTCAGGCCCCACAGCACCAGGCGCGCGCCGCGTTTGCCCAAGGCGCGCTGCAGTTGCTCCAGTGCGTCCAGCCCAGTGGTGTCGAGCGAAATCAGTTGGCGGGCGTCGAGCCGCATCACTGTGCCCTCGCCAGCGCCCTCGGCCGCTTGTTGCAAGGCATCGAGCTTGGCCACTGCGCCAAAAAACAGGGCGCCAAACAGCCGCGCCTCGATGCGCTCGGGCGACAGCTGCTCGATGTCGGCGCGAAACAGCTCAC
>CAMBOY010000176.1 GCA_945869245.1 Hydrogenophaga intermedia | reverse complement strand
GGGCCCGGTTTTCGAAGATCATCTAAGGCCGATGCAAACCTCGTTGATCCTATCGGCCTTGTTGATGGGCTTAGTCGGTGGCCCGCACTGTGTGGCCATGTGTGGCGCCGCGTGCAGCGGCGTGGTGCGCATGGCCGGCGCTCGACCCGGTCGGGCGCTGTGGGTGTTTCAGCTCAGTCGCATCAGTGGCTACGCCTTGTTGGGTGCCTTCGCCGCCGGTTCGGTGCAGGGCCTGGCCTGGCTCAGCGGCAACACCGCCGTGGTGCGACCGGTGTGGGCGAGTTTTCATGTGGCGGCTTTGCTGCTGGGCATCAGTCTGGTGTGGCTGGCACGACAGCCGGCTTGGGTTGATGGTTTGTCGCAAGGCCTGTGGCGGCGCTTTAAGCCCACCCTACAGCGGCTGGGGCCACGCGCGCCCTGGGCCTTGGGTACGGCCTGGGCCTTGATGCCCTGTGGGCTGCTGTATTCCGCTGTGATGGTTGCCGCCTTGTCGGCGTCGGCCTTACAAGGTGCGCTGATCATGGCCGCCTTTGGTGCAGGCACGGCCATCACGCTCACCATGGCGCCGTGGGTGCTGGGGCGCTTGCGCGCCAGCGCGTCGGGCGGCTGGGGCATCCGGCTCGCTGGTGTGGCCTTGATGGTGACCTCGGGCTGGGCCCTGTGGATGGGCATCACCCGGCCCAGCGGCCTGTGGTGTTGAGGTTCAGCGGTTGGCCGAGCGCGAGGGCAGGGTGGCCAGCAGCACCCCGAGCAGCGCAATACCAAACGCCAGCGCCTGCAGTGCGCTGAGCCGCTCGCCCAATACCAGCACCCCGACCGCTGCGGCGCTCACAGGCAGCATGACCGTGAACACTCCGGCGCGCGAGGCGGGTACCCAGCGCAAGCCGGTCATCCACAGCCAAACGGTCCAGACACTGGCGGCCAAGGCGTAAAAGACCAGCAGCAGCCACAGGCCCGACGGCACCGACCCGAAGTCGAACGACCAGGCCCACCATAGGCCCAAGGGCGTCACCAGTGCAAAACCCCACAGGTTGATGATGGCTGAGATGCGGCGTGGTCCGATGCCGCCGGTCAGGTGCTTGCCAATCACGACATATGCGGCTTCGCAGACCACCGCAGCAAACACCAGCGCATTACCCAACCACACCTGCGAGTCTGCCGGGCCGCTGGTGCTGGACTTTCCCATCGAATACAGCCCAATGCCCAGTGCGGCCAAACCAATGGCCATCCAGGTGCGCGAACCGATGCGTTCGCGCAAAAACAGCCAGCTCAGCACCGCCACCACCGCCGGGATGGTGGACATGATCACGCCAGCGGCTACCGCCGTGGTCATGCTCACGCCGTAAAGCATGCAGATAGAAAACAAAAAATTACCGAGAAAGGACTCCAGAAACAGCAAGCGTCGGGTGTGCGGGCTGATGGGGGGCTCATCGGCCGGTTTCTTCAGCCAGCGCCACATGGCAATACCGCCAATGCCAAAGCGCAGCCAGGCCAGCAAAAACACGGGAATGGCGGCCACCAAGGGCTTGGACAGCGCCACATAGCTGCCCACCAGGGCCATGCTGAGCGCCAGAGCTCCATAGGCCCACCAGGGGGTTGCAGAGGGATGTGTCATATCGGTGCGTTCCTGGGCGGCTGGTGCACCGTCGCGGTGAATCCAAAATCCCCGCCGCCGTTGCGGATTTTATGATGAGCAAGCACTGTTCCGTAATATGAAAAAATGCTGTGTTGCAGTGCAAAAAAATTTCTCAATACAAGAAAAAATATTCCATATTGAGAAATTTATATCTAAGTGATTGATTTGCTTGAGAAAATATTTACTCTTATATAAGACATAAGAGCTTCACAAGGTCTTGTATAAGACTTAAAGTACACCCATCGGCATCGCAATTGCATGTGGTGCTGAGTCGATCCACCTGTCAACCCATCGGAGTCTGTTATGCCCCAGTCCCTCAAAGAGCAACTCAGCCGTCAGCAACAAATCGAAGCCCTCGAAAAAGATTGGGCCACCAACCCCCGTTGGAAAGGTGTCAAGCGCGGCTATTCCGCAGCCGACGTGGTGCGTCTGCGCGGCAGCATGCCCATTGAGCACACGCTGGCCAAGCGCGGTGCTGAGAAGCTGTGGGACAAGGTCAACGGCGGCGCCAAAAAGGGCTACGTCAATGCCTTCGGCGCGATCTCTGCTGGTCAAGCCATGCAACAAGCCAAGGCTGGCCTGGAAGCCGTGTACCTGTCGGGCTGGCAAGTTGCCGCCGACGGCAACACCTCCGAGACCATGTACCCCGACCAGTCGCTCTACGCCTACGACTCGGTGCCGACCATGGTGCGCCGCATCAACAACACCTTCAAGCGCGCCGACGAAATCCAGTGGGGCCGGGGCATTGAGCCAGGCAGCAAGGAATTCATCGACTTCTTCCTGCCGATCGTGGCCGATGCCGAAGCCGGTTTCGGTGGTGTGTTGAATGCCTTCGAGCTGATGAAGAACATGATCGCTTCCGGCGCCGCCGGCGTTCACTTCGAAGACCAGCTCGCCGCTGTCAAGAAGTGCGGCCACATGGGCGGTAAGGTGCTGGTGCCTACCCGCGAAGCCATTGAAAAGCTGATTGCTGCGCGTTTCGCCGCCGACACCATGGGTGTGTCCACCCTGATTTTGGCCCGTACCGACGCCGAAGCCGCCAACCTGATCACCAGCGACTACGACGACAACGACAAGCCCTTCATCACCGGTGAGCGCACCCAAGAAGGCTTCTACCGCGTCAAAAACGGTCTGGAGCAGTCCATCAGCCGTGGCGTCGCATACGCTCCCTACGCCGACTTGGTGTGGTGCGAAACCGGCGTGCCAGACATTGGCTTCGCCCGCGAATTTGCACAAGCTGTGCACGCCGCCTGCCCTGGCAAGCTGCTGTCGTACAACTGCTCGCCCTCGTTCAACTGGAAGAAAAACCTCAACGACAGCCAGATCGCTTCCTTCCAGGAAGACCTGTCGGCGCTGGGTTACAAATACCAGTTCATCACCTTGGCTGGTATCCACATCAACTGGTTCATCACCTTCCAGTTTGCCCACGCTTACGCCCAAGGCGAAGGCATGAAGCATTACACCGAGATGGTGCAAGAGCCTGAGTTCGCTGCACGCGAAAAAGGCTACACCTTCGTGTCGCACCAGCAGGAAGTGGGTGTGGGCTACTTCGACGACGTGACCACCGTGATCCAGGGCGGTTCGTCTTCGGTGAAGGCCCTGACCGGCTCGACTGAAGAAGAGCAGTTCCACTGATCTGCCGCCGTCGGCGCACCAAAAGCCCGGGCATGCCCGGGCTTTTTTTGTGGGAAAATGCGGCGGTTGCAACCCACCACAAGAGCGAGAAAGGCACTTTGGTTATGACACCGCGAACTCCTCGGGAGCCCCACACCCTGACCCCTTGAGGTCGGCAGTTCGCGCCTGCACCGGTTGTTTTGTCTGTCACCAAGCGCGGTCACCACCGCGCTTTTTTGTTTGTCTTCACCATGATCCACATCACGCTCCCCGACGGTTCCCAACGTGAGTTCCCGGGCCCAGTCACCGTGGCAGAGGTCGCCGCCTCCATTGGCAGCGGCTTGGCCAAGGCCGCCCTGGGCGGCAAGGTCCACGGCAAGCTGGTGGACACCAGCTACCCCATCACCGAAGACGCGCCGCTGGCCATCGTCACCGCCAAAGACGCCGACGGTCTGGACATGATCCGCCACTCCACCGCCCACCTGCTGGCTTACGCTGTGAAGGAATTGTTTCCCGACGCCCAGGTCACCATCGGCCCGGTGATCGAGCACGGCTTTTATTACGACTTCTCGTACAAACGCCCGTTCACCCCCGAAGACTTGGCCACGATTGAAAAGAAAATGAGCGAGCTCGCCGCCAAAGACGAGCCGGTGCTGCGCCGTGTGCTGCCGCGCGACGAGGCGGTGGCGCATTTCAAAGGGCTTGGCGAACACTACAAGGCCGAGATCATTGCCAGCATTCCGGCCAACGAGGACGTGAGCCTGTACCGAGAAGGCGGTTTTGAAGACCTTTGCCGTGGTCCGCATGTGCCGAGCACTGGCAAGCTCAAGCATTTCAAGTTGATGAAAGTGGCCGGTGCCTACTGGCGCGGCGACAGCAACAACGAGATGCTGCAGCGCATCTATGGCACCGCCTGGGCCAGCAAAGAAGATCTGCAGCAGTACCTCACCATGTTGGAAGAAGCCGAAAAGCGCGACCACCGCAAGCTCGGCCGCGAATTGGATTTGTTCCACATCGACGACTACTCGCCCGGCAACGTGTTCTGGCACCCCAAGGGCTGGACCGTGTGGCAAGAGGTGGAGCAGTACATGCGCCGGGTCTACCGCGACAACGGCTACCAAGAGGTCAAGGGCCCGCAGATTTTGGACAAAAGCCTGTGGGAAAAAACTGGCCATTGGGATAAGTACCGCGAGAACATGTTCACCACCGAGTCGGAAAAGCGCGACTACGCCTTAAAGCCGATGAACTGCCCGGGCCACATCCTCATTTACAAGCAGGGCATCAAGAGCTACCGCGATCTGCCGCTGCGCTACGGTGAGTTTGGTCAGTGCCACCGCAACGAACCCAGCGGCGGCTTGCACGGCATCATGCGGGTGCGCGGCTTTGTGCAGGACGACGGCCACATTTTCTGTACCGAGGACCAAATCCAGGCCGAGGTCCAAGCCTTCACCACGCTGCTGCAGAAGGTCTACAAAGACTTCGGTTTCACCGACATCATCTACAAGTTGTCCACCCGGCCGGACAAACGCATTGGCACCGAAGAGAGCTGGGACAAAGCCGAACGCGCCCTGGCTGAGGGCTTGCGCGCCTCGGGCTGCGAATTTGAGTACCTGCCGGGCGAAGGCGCTTTTTACGGCCCCAAGATCGAATACACCTTGAAGGACGCGTTGGGTCGCCCCTGGCAATGTGGCACCATTCAGGTCGACCCCAACTTGCCCGAGCGCTTGGACGCCGAGTACGTGGGCGAAGACGGCAACCGCCACCGCCCGGTCATGCTGCACCGCGCCATTGTGGGCAGCTTGGAGCGTTTCATCGGCATTTTGATCGAGCAACACGCAGGCGCCTTGCCCGCTTGGTTGGCCCCGGTGCAGGTGGCGGTCCTCAATATCACCGATGCGCAGTCCGATTACTGTCGGCAAATCGCCAAAACGCTGAAAAATCAAGGGCTTAGGGTTGATCTGGACCTGCGCAACGAGAAAATCACGTATAAAATACGCGAGCATGCATTGCAAAAGCTGCCTTACATCCTGGTTGTGGGCGACAAGGAAAAGGCGGCTGGCGCGGTGGCGGTGCGTGCCCGGGGCAACAAAGACCTGGGCGTGATGCCACTGCAAGCCTTCCTCGATCAGATGGTGTCCGACGTGCACAAGCGCGTTTGAATCACTGTTCGTGTGATTGTTCTGCATGAAAACCCGGCCATGGCCGGGTTTGTTCCATTTTGTTGTCTGCCCGCACAAAGGAAAACACCATCGCTACGAACTTTCGTGACCGTCGCCAGCGCGAAGAGCGCGCGCACCGTCTGAACCGTGAAATCATGGCCCCTGAGGTCCGCCTCAACGGCCCAGAGAACGAACCGCTGGGTATTGTCAGCTTGCAAGAAGCCTTGCGCATGGCAGGCGATCTGGATGTGGATTTGGTTGAAATTGCCGCCACCGCCAATCCGCCCGTGTGCCGCTTGATGGACTACGGCAAGTTCAAGTACCAGGAACAAAAGAAGGCTGCGGAGGCCAAGGCCAAGCAGACGGTGATCGAGATCAAGGAAATCAAGTTTCGCCCGGGTACGGACGAAGGCGATTACCAGATCAAGATGCGCAATATCCGGCGCTTCCTAGACGACGGCGACAAGTGCAAGGTGACGTTGCGGTTCCGTGGGCGTGAGATCACGCACCAGGATCTCGGTTTGGCTCTGCTCAACCGCATCCGGGACGATCTGGCCGACACGATTGTGGTGGAGCAGTTTCCCAAGCTGGAAGGCCGGCAGATGATCATGATGATCGCGCCGGGCCGCAAAAAGCCGGGTGCGGCACCTGCCAAACCGGCGGCCGATGCGGTCGCCAACCCCGCGGCCTGATTCGGGCAGCGGTTGACAAGAACCAGATGGTCGGGTTGGTCCCCGACCGTCGGGGGCACCGGAGCGGTTTCGGCCCATCCGGTGTTCAGCGAGCGATGCCCTTGTGGCGCCGTTCTCAAAAAGTGGCTCGGGGCCAGCAAGTCCGCGGAAGGTTCGCGGCGCCTCACGAGCACAAATGAAAAGGAGCATGAGAATGCCCAAAATGAAGACCAAGAGCAGCGCGAAAAAGCGTTTTCGCGTTCGTCCGGGTGGCACCGTCAAGCGCGGTCAAGCCTTCAAACGTCACATCCTGACCAAGAAGACCACCAAGAACAAGCGCCACCTGCGCGGTGCGGTGACTGTCCATGAGACCAATATGGGTCACATGGCACAGATGCTGCCCATGGCTGGCCTGTAATCACCGACGAACAAGGAGAACTCATATGCCTCGCGTCAAACGTGGTGTCACGGCTCGCGCCCGACACAAAAAAGTTCTGGCTCTGGCCAAAGGTTTCCGCGGCCGCCGCGGCAACGTCTTCCGCATCGCCAAACAGGCGGTGATGAAGGCTGGGCAATACGCCTACCGTGATCGTCGCAACAAGAAGCGCGTCTTCCGTCAGCTCTGGATCGCGCGTAACAACGCCGGTGCACGCGCATGCGGCTTGACGTACAGCCAGTTCGCCAACGGCCTGACGAAGCCACAGATCGAGATCGACCGCAAGGTCCTGGCCGATCTGGCCGTGAACGACGTTGCTGCTTTCAACAGCATCGTGGAACA
>CAMBOY010000175.1 GCA_945869245.1 Hydrogenophaga intermedia | reverse complement strand
CAAGCCCAGCAACAGGCCAATGAGCACAAGAGCCACGCGCAACAGCGTGCGCCACAGGCGTATGAAGAAGTTCATGGGTTTAAATATGCGGCTTTCTGTGCGAAAACCAAGCCACACACACAAAAAACCTGCAATAGGTGGGTGTATGGAGCGGGAAACGAGATTCGAACTCGCGACCTCAACCTTGGCAAGGTTGCGCTCTACCAACTGAGCTATTCCCGCGCACCGGTGCGTGACACCGAGCACGACAGACACTGCGTGCCTGTCTATAAAAGTGGTGGCCTGGGGCGGAATCGAACCACCGACACGCGGATTTTCAATCCGCTGCTCTACCAACTGAGCTACCGGGCCAACAGAAGCGAAATTATAGCAGCTATTTGACCCCTTACAGCCCAGATCCGCGCTTGTTGCGCGACAGATCCACGCCCAACTGCTTGAGCTTGCGGTCGAGGTGGGTGCGCTCCAGACCCGTTTTCTCCGCCACCCGGGTCATCGAACCCGACTCGCGGGCCAGATGAAACTCGAAGTAGGCCTTCTCGAACTCGTCGCGCGCCTCGCGCAAGGGAATGTCGAGGTTAAAAGGCTGCACTGGCTGCGGCCCCATGTCGAGCTGCGCTTCGGGCAGCGCGCCACCGGTCATGGCGGCTTCCACGGTCAACTCCAGCGCCGGCTCCGGGGCCGACACCGCATGCGCCACTGGCGCGGCGGCTGGCGCGCGCGGGCTCGGACGACTCAAGCCCTGCTCCACCGCCTTAAGGAGTTTTTGCAGGGTGATGGGTTTTTCTAGAAAAGCGGTGGCGCCGATGCGGGTGGCTTCAACCGCCGTGTCGATTGTGGCGTGGCCGCTCATCATGATGACCGGCATGGTCAACAAGCCACCGCTGGACCACTCTTTGAGCAGGCTCACCCCGTCGGTATCGGGCATCCAGATGTCGAGCAACACCAGATCGGGGCGCATGCTGGCCCTCACGGCCCGCGCTTGGGCGGCGTTCTCGGCCAGTTCGACCGTATGCCCTTCGTCGTTGAGGATCTCCGACAACAAATCGCGAATGCCCAACTCATCGTCTACCACCAAAATCGTCGCCATGTCGCTCCGTTGCCCCACCAGGGAATGTTGTGATTAAGCAACTGCGAATGATAACGACACTTGGGCCCCCACGGTACGCCCCTCTGACACTCGGTTACTCAAATCGATGCGCCCGCCGTGCTCGTCCATGATTTTGCGTACCACCGCCAGCCCCAGACCGGTGCCTTTGGGCTTGGTGGTGACATAGGGCTCAAACGCGCGCTTAAGAATCGCCTCGTCAAAACCCGGTCCTTCGTCTTGCACCAGCAGGCGCACCCAGCGCCCGCTGTCCGAGGGGCGCAAGAGCAGCACCACGCCAGCGCCCGGCCGGTCAGCCGACGCGTCTTGCGCGTTCTGAATCAGGTTGTGCAGCACCTGCCGCACTTGCTGGGCGTCGGCCAGCACCCAGGGGCATTCGCCCTGTACCCGCAGGGCCACCGGGATCGCCGACTGTTCATACAGCGCCAGCACATCTTTGAGCACGTCGAGCAAATCGACGGGTTTGAGCTCGGCGTTGGGCAGCCGGGCGTAATCGCGAAACTCATTGACCAAGCGCTTCATGGCGTCGACCTGATCGACAATGGTCTTGACCGAGCGCTGCAGCAAGGCCGCCTCAGTGGGTGCGAGTTTGCCGTCGAGCTTCATGGCCAGGCGCTCGGCCGATAGTTGGATCGGGGTGAGCGGATTTTTGATTTCGTGCGCCAGCCGGCGGGCCACCTCGCCCCAGGCTTTGGCGCGCTGCGCCGAGACCATGTCGGAAATGTCGTCAAACACCAGCAGGCGCTGGCCGTCGGGCAAAGGCGCACCGCGCACCAACAGGGTTTGCGCCCCCGATCCGCCCGCGCCGCCTTGCGACACCAGTGAGCCGATTTCCACCGTGGTTTGCCAGGGCAACGCGGCTTCGGTGGTGGCGGCGTCCAGTGCCGAGAAACGGTCCAACCAGTCGGGTGCGTGCGGGGCCAGTTGCGGCACCGCCGACAAGGGCCGTGCGAGCAACTCCGCACCACGACAGCCCAGCACACGCTCGGCACCCAGGTTGGTGGCGCGCACCAGGCCTTGCGGGTCGAGCACCAGCACACCCGCGATCAGGTTGTCCAGAATGGTCTGCAAACTGGTGCGCGCGGCGTCCAGCGCCGACATGCTGCTTTGCGCCACCGCCCGCGCCTGGGCCAAATCGGCGGTCATGCCAGCGAATGTGTGGGTCAGGGTGGAGAGTTCGTCGCGCGGGGGCAAGGAGCGTTTGGGCGACAAGTCGCCGGCCGCGACCTCGCGCATGCCTTCGGCCAGCAACAACAAAGGTCGCAAAAACCGGTTGCCCATCAACACCGCGAGCAGCACCGCGCCAAAGACGCTCAGAAACAGCGCCAGCGTCAAGGTGCCGATGTACATGCGCTGCAAGCCGGTGCGCGCCAGCGAGCGCTCTTGGTATTCGCGGTTGATCATCTGCACCGCCATGGCGTCGGCCACCAAGGAGTCGGGCAAGACGATCTGGGCGGCCAAGAAGCGCGGCTCGGCGGGCAGTTGGATGCTGGACGACACCACCGGCACCCAGACGTACAGCACCGCAGGGCGCGACACCGAAGCGTCTGAGGGGTCCTCTTCCAGCCCCTCCACCCAGCTCACACCCCGCGACTCCCTGGCGCGGCGCAGCACATCGGTGCTCGGGCGCTGCGGGTTCAGATCAAAGCGCGACTCGCCAGAGCTGCCCAGCAAACGCCCGTTGCCACTCCACAGCACCACATCGCGTGCACCCAAACGTTCGCGCACCGACTCCAGAGCCAGCGCGGCGGCCGCATCGCTTTGGCTGGCCAAGGCCTGGGCGCTCAAGCGGGCTTGGTTGAGGTTTTCGCTGCTGAGCACATCGATGCTGCGCCGCCCCAGATTCAACCCCGCCTGCAAGGCGGCCTCGACCCGCACATCGAACCAGCTTTCGATCGAGCGCGACACAAACTGGTAGGACACGGTGTAAATCAACACGCCGGGCAAGACCCCGATGAGCGCAAACACCCAGGCGATGCGGCTGAGCAGCTGGCTGCCAAAGCGGCGGCGCTTGACGCGCACAGCCAGTCGCACCATCAACCACACAATGATGGCGCCCAGCACCGCAGCCACCGCAATGTTCACGCCCAACAACCACTCGAAGTGGCGTTCGGACATCATGCGGTTGCGGGTGGCCAAGGTCATCAGGAACAGCAACACCAGGCCCATGCCACTGGCGAAGGTCACGGCCGCCAGCCAAAGCCATCGGCGGGCGGCTGGTGTGATGTCTGCTTGTCCCACTGCGCTCACTCCGCCGCACGCACGTCCGGCTCGGCCAGATCGGGTGCGCGCAAGCTCGGGCCGACTTTGCTGGGCACCGGCAAACTGGCTTGCCAGCGCACACTCCAGTCGGTGGTGCTGCCGACACCAATTTGAAACGGCCGAGGCAGAAGCGACGCGTCTAGGCGGAACGACAGATCGACCCGGTGCTCATCGTCGGCCGACACCAGCTCGCTGGGGGCCACCGCCCAGGCGCTGAGGCGACCAATCGCCGACAGGGCGGCGTCGAGTTGGGCGACGTTTTGGTGCAGCACAAACTGCTGGCCCGCGCCCGGCGCTTGGCCCGATAGGCTCAAACGCCAACGGCGCGTGAGGGGTTGGTAGGCCAGGCGCCAGGTGCGGTAGCTGGTGACGACCCGCTTGTCGCGCCAATACCAGCGCTCCCGGGTCACATCGGCTTGCCACACAAAGTGCAAGGGCACCCCCTTCATCAGCGCGGCCTCCACGGGTTCGGACAACTGCAAGGCGACGCGAGCGCGGGCTTCGATCGCCTCCTCGGTGCGGGTGATCTCGAAGGCCTCGGCCACCACACCGGCCCAGACCGCCGGCAACAGCGCCCCAGCACACAGCCACGCCCACACGCAGCGGCGCAGCCAGACCGCCACCCCATCAAGCATGTGATTTTTCCAGTCGAGCGTAAAAAAAGCCGTCGTAGCCACTGCGGGGATTGTCGTTGAACTCTCCCGACAAAGGGCCCTCGCCGGGCAGGATGACCCCTGGAGCCACACCGCGCTGGGCGTTGCTGTGGCGCCGCAGAAACGCTTGCACCGCCGCCTCGCCTTCGCACACAAAGACCGAGCAGGTCGCATAGACCAACACACCGCCGGGCGCCAACAAGGGCCACAGCGCGTCGAGCAGACGCGCCTGGGTGCTGGCCAGTTGCTCCAAATCGGATTCACGGCGCAGCCAGCGCACATCGGGGTGGCGTCGCACAATGCCAGAGGCGCTGCACGGTGCGTCCAACAAGATCGCGTCAAACGGGCGCCCGTCCCACCAGCGCGCGGTGTCGGCCGCATCGGCCACCGAGACCCGCGCCGAGAGCCCCAGACGCTGCAGGTTCTGCGCGATGCGCTCGGCCCGTCGGGCGTCTACGTCCAAGGCCAGCAGATCGGCGTCGCAGCGCTCCAGCAGGTGGGCGGTTTTGCCGCCTGGCGCGGCGCAGGCGTCCAGCAGGCGGCGCTCTGACCCATCGGTGCGCCCGTGCAACAGGATGTCGGCCGCCAGCTGGGCCGAGCCGTCCTGCACCGAACACCAGCCGTCCGCAAAACGGGGCAGATCGTCCACCCGCGCCGGCTTGTCGAGCAACACACCGTCGCGACCCCACGGCTGCGCGCCCAAGCCGGCGTCGGCCAACAACGCCAGATAGGTCGGCACATCGGTGCGCCGGCGGTTGACCCGCAGCACCATCGGGGCGGCCAGGTTGGCCCCTTCCAACAGGCGCTCCCAGCGCTGGGGGTGGTCGGCCTGCAAACGGCGAATCCACCACCCCGGATGGTTCCAGCGGGCCTCGTCGTCTTGCAGCGCCTGGGCCTGCAAGGCAGCGCTGTGTTGCACATACCGGCGCAAACAGGCGTTCACCAGGCCCGCCGCAAAGCGGGTGGGCTTGCTGGCTTTGGCAGCTTCCACCGCTTGGCTGACCAAGGTGTGCACCGGGTACGGTGGCGCAGCACCCGCCGGCGCTTGCAGCAGCGCCAAGGTGGTGTGTAGCAAGGCGCGCACCGGTGGCGCCGGCGCCTTGGGCACCAGCAGGCGCTCCAGCGCGCGGGCCATGCCCCAGTGGCGCATCACATAAAAGGTCAGGGCCTGGGTGCCGGGGCGCAGCGCCGCCTCCACCTGAGGCAGGCGTTCACTGAGCGACTGGCCACGCGCCACATCGGCCACACACGCGGCAGTGGCCAGCAGCAAGCGGGACAAGGGCACAGAAGAGGCGGGCACAGTGGTCATGACAACACCAGAAAAAAGCCCCGGCGCACACTGCGTCGGGGCTTGAGACAAGAGCACACCCCCAGCCCTTTGGGGCCGGGGGCGCCGATCAAACGGCGCTGTCGCTGTCGGCGGCGGCTTGTTGGTCGGCGGCCAGGGACAGGGCGTCGGCCTCGGCGATGGCACGGCGCTCTTCGTCGTCCATCTTTTCCTTGACCTTGCGCGCCTCGTGGTAAGCCATACCGGTACCGGCCGGGATCAAGCGACCAACGATCACGTTTTCCTTCAGGCCACGCAGCTCGTCGCGCTTGCCCATGATGGCCGCCTCAGTCAGCACCCGCGTGGTTTCCTGGAAGGAAGCGGCCGAGATGAACGAGTCGGTCGACAAGGACGCCTTGGTGATACCCAGCAGCACGTTGCTGTAGGTGGCGGGGATCTTGCCTTCGGCGCGCAGCGCGTCGTTGGTGTTGAGGATCTCGCTGCGCTCGACCTGCTCACCTGCGATGTAGGTGGAGTCACCCACGTTGTCCACCACCACGCGACGCAGCATCTGGCGCACGATCACTTCAATGTGCTTGTCGTTGATCTTCACACCCTGCAAGCGGTAGACGTCCTGCACCTCATCGACGATGTAGCGCGACAGCTCTTCGATGCCGAGCAAGCGCAGAATGTCCTGCGGGTCGGCCGGACCGTCGACGATGCTTTCGCCCTTGTTGACCACCTGGCCTTCGTGCACCAGGATGTTCTTTTCCTTGGGGATGAGGTCGTCCCAGACCTTGCCTTCGGGGTCGGTGATCTGCAGACGAACCTTGCCCTTGGTCTCCTTACCGAAGGACACGGTGCCGGTCATCTCGGCCAGCATGCCCTTGTCTTTCGGGCTGCGGGCTTCGAACAGCTCGGCCACACGCGGCAGACCGCCGGTGATGTCGCGGGTCTTCTGGCCTTCCACCGGAATACGCGCCAGCACCTCGCCGGGGCCCACGTCCTGACCGTCGCGCACCTGGATCAGCGCGCCGATCTGGAAGCCGATGGTCACGGCGTGGTCGGTGCCTGGAATCTTGACTTCTTTGCCAGCCGCGTCGATCAGCTTGACCTGCGGACGCACGACCTTGGCTGCACCTCGGCGCTTGGGGTCGATCACCACCAAGGTGGCCAGACCGGTCACGTCGTCGACCTGCTTGGCCACGGTCAGGCCCTCTTCCACATTCTCGAAGCGCACGGTACCGGCGTACTCGGTGATGATCGGACGGGTCAGCGGGTCCCAGTTGGCCAAAATGGTGCCGGCCTTGATGGTCTGGTCGGCCTTGATGGTGAGGATGGCACCGTAGGGCACCTTGTGGCGCTCGCGCTCGCGGCCGTGCTCGTCGTGGATGACGATTTCGCCCGAGCGGGAAATCACCACCAGCTCGCCCTTGGTGTTGGTCACGTAGCGCATCGTGGCGTTGAAACCAATGATGCCGTTGGACTTGGCTTCCACGCTGGAGGCCACCGCTGCGCGCGAGGCCGCACCACCGATGTGGAAGGTGCGCATGGTCAGCTGCGTGCCGGGCTCGCCAATCGACTG
>CAMBOY010000174.1 GCA_945869245.1 Hydrogenophaga intermedia | reverse complement strand
CGTACACCCGCTCGGTCTCGCTTGGACGGCCTTTGGCGTCCAGCAGGCTCACCAGCGCTTCGCCCACCGCCAGCTCGGTGATGGCGGCCTCAATGTCCAGACCGGCCTTGGGACGCATGGTCTGGGCCGTGGCTTTGACCGCTTTTTGGTCGCGCGGGGTGAAGGCGCGCAGCGCGTGCTGTACCCGGTTGCCCAGCTGGCCGAGCACGCTGTCGGGAATATCGAGCGGGTTCTGGGTGACGAAGTAGACGCCCACGCCTTTGGATCGCACCAGCCGCACCACCAGTTCAATGCGCTCCACCAGCACCTTGGGCGCTTCGTTGAACAGCAGGTGCGCCTCGTCAAAAAAGAACACCAGCTTGGGCTTGTCGGGGTCGCCGATCTCAGGCAGGGTTTCAAACAGTTCGGACAACATCCACAACAAAAAGGTGGCGTACAGGCGGGGCGCATTGAGCAGTTTGTCGGCCGCCAGAATGTTGACCACTCCCTTGCCATCCACGGTTTGCATGAAGTCGCTGATGTCGAGCATGGGCTCGCCAAAAAACTTGTCGCCGCCCTGTTGCTCAATCTGCATCAGGCCACGCTGGATGGCGCCCACGCTGGCGGCGCTGATGTTGCCGTATTCGGTGGTGAATTGCTTGGCGTTGTCGCCCACATGCTGCAGCATGGCGCGCAGGTCTTTGAGGTCGAGCAGCAGCAAGCCGTTGTCGTCCGCGATCTTGAACATCAGGTTGAGCACCCCGGTCTGGGTGTCGTTCAAATTGAGCATGCGCGCCAGCAGCAGCGGTCCCATATCGCTCACCGTGGCGCGCACCGGATGGCCTTGTTCGCCAAACACGTCCCACAGCGCGGTGGGACAGGCCATGGGTTCGGGCAGGCCCAGGCCGCGGTCGGCCAGCACCTTGGCAATCTTGTCGGGAATGCGCCCGGTTTGTGAGATGCCAGTCAGGTCGCCTTTGACGTCGGCCATGAACACCGGCACTCCGCGCAAGGAAAACTGTTCGGCCAAGGTTTGTAGGGTGACTGTTTTGCCGGTGCCGGTGGCGCCGGTGATCAAGCCGTGGCGGTTGGCTAGGCCTGGCAGCAAGTGGCACTGGGCGGTGGAGTTCTGGGCGATCAGCATCGGTTCGGCCATGGGGCGCTCCAAATGGATGGTGGTGTGGAGGGGAAAACGTAAAATCTGCCGCTTATTAAATCAAAACCGCATCAGAAAAAAGGACTCAACCATGGCTGGACACAGCAAATGGGCGAATATTCAACACCGCAAAGGCCGCCAAGACGAGAAGCGGGGCAAGATCTGGACCCGCGTGATCCGCGAGATCACCGTGGCCGCCCGCACCGGTGGTGGCGACCCGGCCATGAACCCGCGCCTGCGCTTGGCGATTGACAAGGCCAAGGCGGCCAATATGCCGGCCGACCGCATCAAGTACAACGTGGACAAGGCCTCGGGCAACCTCGAAGGCCAGGCGCTGGAAGAGATTCGCTACGAGGGTTACGGCATTGGTGGCGCGGCCATCATCGTCGACACCATGACCGACAACAAGGTGCGCACCGTGGCCGAGGTGCGGCACGCCTTCAGCAAGTACGGCGGCAACCTGGGCACCGATGGTTCGGTGGCGTTCCAGTTCAAGCATTGCGGCCAAATCATCTTCGCCCCGGGCACGAGCGAGGACAAGGTGATGGAAGTGGCGCTGGAAGCCGGCGCCGAGGACGTGATCACCGACGACGATGGCGCCATTGAGGTGCTGACCGCCTACACCGACTTTGAAGCCGTGAAGAACGCGCTGGAGGCCGCCGGCCTCAAGCCAGAAGTGGCCGAGGTGACCATGCGGCCGGAGAACACCATCGAGTTGACCGGCGAGGACGCGGCCCGCATGCAGAAGCTGTTGGACGTCATCGAAGACTTGGACGATGTGCAGGAAGTCTTCCACAACGCTGAGCTGTGACCCAACCCCGCCGCAGGATTAAGAGCCACCCCCGCCGCAGGATGAAGAGCCACCCCCGCCGCGCTGCGCGCGACCCCCTCAAGGGGGCAACGCGGTGCGGACCGGCGGAGCCGGATCCGCCGCGTTCTGGCCTCGGGACACGCGCTCCGGAGGTCTGTTGGGTGGTCTGTTTGCCCGCTTGTGGGATGCTGCTGAATTGAATTGGAGAATGGTTTGAAAGTTTTGGTGATTGGTGGTGGGGGGCGCGAGCATGCGCTGGCCTGGAAGCTCAAGCAGTCGGCGGGGGTGGAACAGGTGTTTGTGGCGCCCGGCAATGCGGGCACGGCGCGCGATGCGCAGTTGACCAATGTGCCGATCACCGACAAGGTGGCCTTGCGCACCTGGGCGCAGGCCCAAGGCGTGGCGCTGACCGTGGTGGGGCCGGAGGCGCCGCTGGCAGCGGGGGTGGTGGACGAGTTCCGCGCCCATGGGCTGGCGATTTTTGGGCCGACCCAGGCTGCTGCGCAGTTGGAGAGTTCCAAGGCTTTTTCTAAGGCCTTTATGGCGCGCCACGGCATCCCGACCGCCGCGTTTGACACCTTCACCGATGCAGCCGCCGCCCACGCCTATGTGCAGCGCATGGGCGCGCCGATTGTGGTCAAAGCCGACGGCCTGGCCGCCGGCAAAGGCGTAGTGGTCGCTATGACCCTGGCCGAGGCGCACGAGGCGATCGACTTCATGTTGCTGGACAACACGCTGGGCGTGAGCCACAACGCGGGCGGTGCTCGGGTGGTGATTGAGGAATTTTTGGACGGTGAGGAAGCGAGCTTCATCGTGTTGTGCGACGGCAAGCACGCCTTGCCCCTGGCCACCAGCCAGGACCACAAGCGCCTGCTTGACGCCGACCAAGGCCCCAACACTGGCGGCATGGGTGCGTATTCGCCCGCGCCGGTGGTCACGCCCGCGGTGCACCAGCGCGCCATGGACGAGGTGATTGGGCCCACGCTGCGCGGGATGGCGGCCGACGGCATTCCCTACACCGGTTTTTTGTACGCCGGGCTCATGATCACCCGCGACGGCGCGGTCAAGACACTGGAATTCAATTGCCGCATGGGCGACCCCGAGACCCAACCGATTGTGATGCGGCTGCAGAGCGATTTGGCCCAGGTGCTGTTGGCCGCCACCCGGGGTGAGCTTGACCAAGTGCAGTTGCAATGGGACGCGCGTGTGGCGCTGGGTGTGGTGCTGGCCGCCGCCGGTTATCCCATGGCCCCGCGCAAGGGCGACGCCATCACCGGCCTGCCAGCCGACGCGCCAGATGCGGTGGTGTTCCACGCCGGCACCGCCGAGCAGGGCGGCGCGGTGGTGAGCGCCGGTGGCCGGGTGTTGTGCGCCACCGCCCTGGGCGCCAGCGTGCGCGACGCGCAGGCCCGCGCCTACGCCTTGGCCGACGCGGTGCAGTTTGACGGCGTGCAATACCGCCGCGACATTGGCTACCGCGCGCTGTGATGGCCGTGTCAGCGCCCGCACCCTTGCCGGTCCAGTTTCAGGGCTCCGCGGTGGCGGCGTGGTTGCTGCACTTATTGGGTTGGCGGCTGAACTACCACGGTTTTGTGGCGCGCCAGGGCGTGGCCATTGTGTATCCGCACACCAGCAACTGGGACTTTCCGGTGGCGGTGCTGGCCAAGTGGGCCATTGGGGTGCCGGTGCGTTTTTGGGGCAAAGACAGCTTGTTCCGCATTCCACTGTTTGGCGCTTGGTTGCGCTGGCTCGGTGGGGTGCCGCTGGACCGCAGCACCCCACGCGGGGCGGTGGGCGACATGGCAGCGCAGATTGAGCGGGCGCGCCAGCGCAACGAGGTGTTTTGGCTGGCGCTGTCTCCCGAAGGCACACGCCGCTACACCGATGGCTGGCGCAGTGGCTTCTACCAAGTGGCCTTGCGCGCTCGGGTGCCGGTGCTGGTGGTCCAGCTCGATGTGCGCAACAAATGGATCGATATCAGCCGTTTTGTCACACTGACCGGCCAAGTGGCCGCCGACCACCAGCGCTTGGCTGCACACTGTGCGCAGGCCAACGGCTTCAAACCGCACGGAGCCAGTCCGGTGCGGCCGTTGTCGACTCACCCAACTTGTCCCCAGAAGGAGCGGCCATGAGCCCCCAGACCAGCGCTGTCACAGCGTATCTTCAAGACCTGCAACAGCGCATCATGGGCGCGGTCGCGGCCCAGGACGGCTCCCCCGTGACGGTCGACCCTTGGACCAAACCTGCAGGGGAAAAGCTGCAGGGCGAGGGCGTGACCCAAATTCTAGAAAACGGCCCGGTGTTTGAACGCGCTGGCTGTGGCTTTTCGCATGTCACTGGGCCGCAGCTGCCGCCATCGGCCACCCAGCACCGACCCGAGCTGGCCGGCGCGCCGTTTGAGGCCATGGGCGTGTCCCTGGTGTTTCACCCGCGCAACCCTTATGTGCCCACGGTGCACATGAATGTGCGCATGATCGCAGCCCACCCAGCCAACGCCGAGAGCGTGTGCTGGTTTGGTGGCGGCATGGACCTGACGCCGTACTACGGCTTTGACGAAGACGCCGTGCATTTCCACCAGAGCTGCCGCGACGCCCTGGCGCCCTTTGGCGCAGACAAATACCCGCGCTTCAAACAGTGGTGCGACGAATACTTCTATCTGGCGCACCGGCGCGAGCAGCGCGGCGTCGGGGGCGTGTTTTTTGACGACTTTGCCGAGCTGGGCTTTGAGCAGAGCTTTGGCATGCTGCGCGCGGTGGGCGACGCCTTTTTTGGCGCCTATCTGCCCATCGTGGAGCGCCGGCTGCACACGCCCTATGGCGAGCGCGAGCGCGAACACCAGCTCTACCGGCGCGGCCGTTATGTGGAGTTCAACCTGGTGTGGGACCGGGGCACCCACTTTGGCCTGCAGTCGGGCGGACGCACCGAATCCATTTTGTTGTCGATGCCACCGCTGGTGAGCTGGTCGTATCAGCGCACGCCGGCGGCCGATTCGCCCGAAGCGCGCTTGACCACCGATTTCCTGGTGCGCAAGGAGTGGCTGGTATGAACGCCCCTGAAGCCAACAACCGCCCGCTGCGGGTGGGAATTTTTGGTGGTGCCTTCGATCCACCTCACCGCGCCCACCGGGTGTTGGTGGAGTCGGCGATTGAACAGCTGGAGCTGGACCGCTGCGTGGTATTGCCCACGGGAGACGCCTGGCACAAGCCGCGCAACTTGTCGCCGGCGCGCGATCGCTTGGCCATGACGCGCCATGCCTTTGCCGACCTGATGGAGGTGCAGGTCGACGACCAAGAAATCCGGCGCCAGGGCCCAAGCTACACGGTCGACACGGTGGAGCGCCTGCGCCACGAGCACCCGGGGGCGACCCTGTTTTTGCTGCTGGGCATCGACCAATGGCGGGTGTTTCCGACGTGGCACCGCTGGGACACCTTGCTCGATTGGGTGGTGCCCGTGGTGGCGCTGCGCCCGGAAGAGCCGCCGCCGTGGCCCGAGCGCGTCAAGTCGCGCGAGCCCAAAGACCTTGACCCGCGCCTGCCCAAGCCGGTGTGGCTGCTGATGCCCTATCTGAATGTCAGCTCCACCGACATGCGCCAGGCCATCGCCACCTTGGGTGTGGGCAGTCCCGCGCTCGAGCACGAGCTGCATCCCGCCGTGGCCGGCTATATTTCGGCCCATTCTCTTTATTCACCGACGGATCCCGCATGACCACCGAAACCGCTGCCAAAAAAGACGTTCAAAAACTCCAGCGGGCCATCGTCGATGGTCTGGAAGACGTCAAAGCCCAAGACATTGTGGTGTTCAACACCGCCGACATCTCGCCGCTGTTTGAGCGCGTGATTGTGGCCAGTGGCACGTCCAACCGCCAAACCAAGGCGCTCGCGTCCAGCGTGCGCGATGCGGTGAAGGAAGCCGGCTTTGACAAGCCGCGCATCGAGGGCGAAGACAACGGCGAGTGGATCATCGTCGACTGCGGTGCGGCAGTCTGCCACATCATGCAGCCGGTGATTCGCCAGTACTACCGCCTAGAAGAAATTTGGGGCGCCAAGCCGGTGCGCTTGAAGCACGGCGCTGAGAAGCCCGTTGTCGCGGCGGAGAAGGCGCCAGCGAAGAAAGCGGCCAAGAAAACCGCAGCGGTGGCGCCCGCGCGCTCGGGCGCAGCGGTGGTCAAGGCCGTGGCCAAGAGCGCGGCAGCCAAAGCCCCAGCGGCCAAGGCACCCGCTAAGTCGACTGCCGCCAAGCCGGCCGCCAAGTCGGCGCCAAAGCCAGCCAGCAAAGCCAGCACCAAGCCAGCCACCACGGCCCCTGCCAAGCGTGCGGCGTCGAGCACCCGGTCTGCGGCCAGCCCGGCGGTGGCCAAGAAGCCGGTGGCGAAAAAATCGCTGCCCAAATTGGTGGTCAACGCGCCGGCCAAGAAGCCGGCCGCCAAGGCGGTAGCCGCCAACAAACCCGCTGCCAAAGCCGCCGCTGCCAAAACTTCGCGCAAGGGCGCATGAAGCTGGTGGTCGTCGCGGTGGGGCAGCGCATGCCCGACTGGGCGCAGACCGCTTGCGACGACTACGCGCGCCGCTTTCCGCCCGACCTGCGGCTGGAGGTCAAAACCGTCAAGACCGAGCCGCGCGGCAGCAAAACGGTCGAAACCCTGTGGGCCGCCGAGCGCGAACGCATCGAAGCGGCCTGCCCCAAGGGGGCGCGCAAGGTGGTGCTGGATGAGCGCGGCACGGCGCTGACCACCAAGGCGCTGGCGCAGCAGTTGTCGCAGTGGCAGCAAGGCGGCGACGATGTGGCGCTCATCATTGGTGGGCCCGACGGGCTCGATCCGGCCTTGCGCGCCAGCGCGCAGCAACGCATTCGCCTGTCCGATTTGACCCTGCCGCATGCCATGGCCCGGGTGCTGCTGCTGGAGCAGCTCTACCGCGCCTGGTCGATCAACACCAACCACCCGTACCACCGCGAAT
>CAMBOY010000173.1 GCA_945869245.1 Hydrogenophaga intermedia | reverse complement strand
TCGGAGCGCGCAGCGCGAGGCTAAGCCCCCGGGCCCCCACGCACTCTCGGCGCCACAACGCAAAACACCAACAACCAAGATCACACAGACCGAGCAACAGCCACAGCCGCAGCAGCCAAGGCAGTGATGCGGGCCCAGTCCCCAGCCACCATCGCGTCCACAGGCGTCAGCCAGCTGCCCCCCGCCATCGCCACATTCGGCAACTTCAAAAACTCACCCAGGTTGTCCACACTCACCCCACCGGTGGGACAAAACCGCACATCGGGCAGCGGGCCACCCAGCGCCTTGAGCATGCCCAAACCACCGGCCTGCTGCGCCGGAAACAACTTCATCAACGAAAAGCCCTGCTCGCGCCGCAACATCACCTCACCCGGTGTCATCACACCCGGAATGAAGGGCAGACGCGCCGCCTGCACCGCGTCCAACAGCGCATCGGTGCAGCCCGGCGACAGTGCGAAGGTCGCACCCGCGTCGATCACCTGCTGCACCTCGGCCACGCGTGTGACCGTGCCCGCGCCCACATGCATCTGCGGCACCGCTTTGGCCACCGCTTCAATGGACGCCAGCGCCGCGCTGGAGCGCAAAGTGATCTCCATCACGTCGATGCCGCCATCGAGCAGCGCGTGCGCCAGCGGCACCGCATGGGCCGCGTCGGTCAGCACAATGACCGGCACCACGCGGGACTGGAAAGTGGGAGGGATGAAACAGGTGGTGGTCATGAGGAAATAGTGGAGTGAAGGGGATTTGGGATCCAGGTCGGCGCGGAACCGGCTCCGCCGGGCCGCTGCCGACGCCCCCTGGCGGGGGGTGACGCCGCAGGCGGCGCGGGGGTGCTCAAGTCCACAGCGGAGACGCGCCACTCTCAGCGGCGCTGGCGCGCTGGCGGAACAGGCCAAACAGCTCGCGGCCGGTGCCACAACCATTGGCGCTGAGGTCGGGGTGCTGCACCGCACGGGCGGCCAAGGTCGCGGCGTCGATCTCCACCTCCAGCACACCGCGCTCGCAGTCCAGGTGCACCATGTCGCCGGTTTGCACCCGGGCGATGGGCCCGTTGTCCAGCGCTTCTGGGCTCAGGTGGATGGCGGCTGGCACCTTGCCCGAGGCGCCGCTCATGCGCCCGTCGGTCACCAGCGCCACTTGGAAGCCCTTGTCTTGCAGCACCGCCAGCGGCGGGGTGAGCTTGTGCAGCTCGGGCATGCCGTTGGCCTGCGGGCCTTGGTAGCGCACCACGGCCACAAAGTCTCGGTCCAGCTGTCCGGCTTTGAACAGGTCCTGCAGCTCTTGCTGGCTGTGCACCACCACCGCCGGTGCGCGCACCACCCGGTGCTCGGGCTTGACCGCCGAGACCTTGACCACGCTGCGGCCCAGATTACCTTGCAGCAGGCGCAGGCCGCCGTCGGCGCTGAAGGGCTCACGCACTGGGCGCAGCACGGCGGTGTCGCCGCTGGTGGCGGGCATATCGCGCCAGGCCAGGGTGTCGCCATCGAGCCACGGCTCGCGGGTGTAGGCGTCTAGGCCGGCACCCATCACGGTCATCACGTCGTTGTGCAACAGGCCGTTGTCGCGCAGTTCGCGCATCAAAAAGCCCATGCCGCCGGCGGCGTGGAAATGGTTCACGTCGGCGCTGCCGTTCGGGTAGACCCGCGCCAGCAGCGGCACGGTGGCCGAGAGTTCCGAAAAGTCGTCCCAGTCGATCAGCACACCGGCGGCGCGCGCCATCGCCACCAGGTGGATGGTGTGGTTGGTCGAGCCGCCGGTGGCCAGCAGGCCGACGATGGCGTTGACGATGGTTTTTTCGCTCACGATGTCGGCCATGCGCACCGCCGGATGGCCAGTGCGCCCCGTGTTGGCCAAGGCGCGCGCCACCGCTTCGCGGGTCATGGCCTCGCGCAGCGGCGTGCCGGGGTTCACAAAGCTGGCGCCCGGCAGGTGCAGGCCCATGATTTCCATCAGCATCTGGTTGCTGTTGGCCGTGCCGTAAAAGGTGCAGGTGCCGGGCGAGTGGTAGGCGGCGGCTTCGCTCTCCAGCAGCACGTCGCGGCCCACCAGGCCCTGGGCGTATTGCTGGCGCACCTTGGCCTTGGCGTCGTTCGACAAGCCGCTGGTCATGGGGCCGGCCGGCACAAACACGGTGGACAGATGGCCAAACTGCACCGCGCCCATGAACAGACCGGGCACGATCTTGTCGCACACGCCCAGCATCAGCGCCGCATCAAACACGTTGTGCGACAGGCTCACGGCGGTGGCCAAGGCGATCACGTCGCGCGAGAACAGCGACAGCTCCATGCCCTCATAGCCCTGGGTGATGCCGTCGCACATGGCGGGCACACCACCGGCCACCTGGGCGGTGGCACCCAGCGCGCGCGCCTGGCCGCGCAGCAGCTCGGGGTAGTGTTCAAACGGCTGGTGCGCCGACAGCATGTCGTTGTACGCGGTGACGATGCCGATGTGCGGCGCCTTCTCGGCGTGGATCACCAGTTTGTCGGCTTTGGGCAGCGCCGCGGTGGTGTGGGCCATGTTGGCGCAGCCCAGGTTGGCGCGTTGGGTGCCGCCTTTGGCTTGCTGGCCCATGCTGTCCAAGTAGCGGCCCCGGGCATCGCGGCTGCGCTCGATCACGCGCTCGGTGACGTGGGCCAGGGTGGGGTGTAGTGCGGGGCTCATGGGGGACTCCGGACAAAAAAGGGGGTCAGGCCATCCAGGTGGCCACGGGGGTGGTGCGGCGGTGCAGCACCAGCGACACGGGCAAAGCTTCGCTGTCGGTCGTGCAGGCCTGGGCGTACACCGCGCGTTTGGCCGCACCGCTGATCGACAGCGCCACGTGACGGGCCTGCAGCAAACGCGGCAGGGTGAGCGTCAGGCGCGCGTGCGGGGCGGTGGCGGGGCGCACCCACGCCACGGCGTCGCCGCTGTGCAGCGCGTGGGCCAGACCCGGTGCCTCGGGAAACAGCGAGGCGGTGTGGCCGTCTTCGCCCATGCCGAGCAAGACCACGTCGAGTGGCCAGGGCACAGTGGCCAGGCGCTCGTTGGCCAGCTGTGCCAAACGCTCCAGTCCCAGTGGGTCGCTGGCCCGATCGGACAGATCGGTGTGGTCGTCAAACAGGGGCACAAACCGCGCCGCTGCGGCCGCGTCTTGCAGCAGGTGCTGACGCACCAGCGCGGTGTTGCTGTCGGCGTGGGTGTGCGACACCACCCGCTCGTCCACCAGCAGCACCGTCACCCGCTGCCAGGGCAGGGGGTGCTGGCGCAGGGCCGCAAACAGCGGCACCGGCGACTTGCCGCCCGATACCGCCAGGGTGGCCAGGCCGCGCTCGCCGATGGCGCGCTCCAGGCGTTGGGCCACGTCGGCTGCCAAGGCGGCAGACAGCGCGTCGGTCGATGCAAAAGTGTGTTCGGTGCACAGGCTCATGGTGTTTTAGGTTTCTTCCACCCACGACAGACCGTCGCGCGCCATCAGCGCCGACGAGGCGGCCGGCCCCCAGGTGCCAGCGGTGTAAGGACGGGGTTTTTCGCCCAGCGCTTGCCAGCCGTTCAGAATAGGTTCTGCCCAGGCCCAGGCGGCTTCGAGTTCGTCGGAGCGCATGAAGTGGGTCAACCGGCCTTTGATCACGTCCATCAACAGGCGCTCATAGGCCTCGGCGCGCCGCCCGGCAAAGGCCGAACCCAGGTCGAGTTTGAGGGTGGCGGGCTTGAGGCGCATGCCGCTGCCGGGCTCTTTGGCCATCATTTGCAGCTCGATGTGTTCTTCGGGCTGCAGGCGAATCAGCAGGCGGTTGACGGTCGCGCGCGGTGAATCGGGGAAGATGGAAAACGGCGTGTCGGCAAATTCAATGACGATGTCGCTGCGCCGTTCGGCCATGCGTTTGCCGGTGCGCAAAAAGATCGGCACATTGGCCCAGCGCCAGTTGTTGATGTGGGCTTTGAGCGCGACAAAGGTTTCGGTGGCGCTGCCGGCCGGAATATTGTCTTCCTGCAGATAGCCTTTGACACCTTCGCCGCCGATGGCGCCTACGCCATATTGCCCGCGCACCGTGTCGCGCGCGATGTCGGCCACGCTCATGGGGCGCAACGAGCGCAGCACCTTGAGTTTTTCGTCGCGCACCGCGTCTGGGTCGAGCGACACTGGTGGCTCCATGGCCACAATGCACAGCAGCTGCAGCAGGTGGTTTTGCACCATGTCGCGCAGTGCGCCGGTGCTGTCGTAAAAGCCGGCGCGGCTCCCCACCCCCACACTTTCGGCCACGGTGATTTGCACACTCTTGATGTGTGGCGCGCGCCACAGCGGTTCAAAGATGCTGTTGCCGAAGCGCAGCACCATCAGGTTTTGCACCGTTTCTTTGCCCAGATAGTGGTCGATGCGAAACACTTGGTGTTCGGCAAAGTAGCGCGCCACATCGGCGTTGATTTGTTTGGCCGAGGCCAGGTCGTGGCCCAAGGGCTTTTCCAGCACCACCCGCGCGCGTGGGTCAATCAGGCCGGCGCCATGCAGGTGGGCGCAGATGCCAGTGAACAGGTTGGGTGCGGTGGCCAGGTAGTACACCCGGTCGGAGCCCGCTTGCATGGCTTGCGCCAGCGCCGTGTAGCCCTGGGGCTCGGTGGCGTCGATCTGCGCATACACCAGGCGGCCAAGGAAGCTGGCCCAAGCGTTGGCTTCCAGCGCTTCGGCGCCAATAAAGCCCGGCACCTTCGATTCAATGAAGGCGGCGAATTCGTCGCGGCCCCAGCCCTGACGACCCAGCGCCAGAATGCGTGTGGCCGGCGGCAGGTTGCCGTGCAGGTGGGCCATGTAGAGCGCTGGCAGCAGCTTGCGCACGGACAGATCGCCGACGCCGCCGAAGATCACCAGATCCAGCGGCATGTCGGGGGCGGTGGCGGGGGCAACAGGGCTCATGGGGGTCTCGGGTTACGGGTTGGGCGGAGTTTAGTGTAATTAAGTTACAAGCCGGGTACTTTTTGCGCCCAGCGTGCAGTGTGCGGTGTGGGGGCTTTCAGCGCTGGCGCAGGCCGCGCACCGTGGCGCGCGCCAGGCGCCACCAGCCGCCCCGACGCCATCGCCACCACATCAGCAGGCCACGGGTGGCTTCGTCGGCGATGTAGGCCAGCCAGATGCCGGGCAGGCCCCACCACTGGCCCATCCAGTGCGAGCCCACACCCAGCAGCAGCACCAAAGAGCCCAGGCTGGCAAACATGGGGTAATGCACATCGCCGCTGGCGCGCAGCGCGCCATTGACCACCAGGTTGAACACCCGGCCGAGTTCGAGTGCCACCGACAGCCAGAGCAGTGTCTGGCACAGGGCGATGATGGCGGGGTCTTGGGTGAAGGCGCGCATCAGCCATGGGGCAGACAGCGCCGCCAGCACCGCCAGCGAGCCCGAGGCGAGCAGGCCGTTGCGCACGCCTTTTTTCACCATCTGGTCGGCCTCGCGCAGCCGGCCGGCGCCGACCAGACGCCCGACCATGATCTCGACCGCCCAGCCAATCGACAGACTGATCAGCAGCACAAACTTGAGCGTCTGCAGGGTGTAGGCGTGGGCGGCGAGTGCCGACACGCCCAGGCGCGCGGTGGCCGCGATCGACACCATAAAGCCCAGCCGGTAGCCGAGTTCCACCGCCGCTCCCGGCACCCCCACCCGCAAAATCGGACCAATGGCGCTCCAGCGCATCAACCACCAGTGGGCGGCGCGCGGTCGCATCGCCAAGCGCTCGCGCCAAAAGCGGATGTGCAGCCACAGGCCCAGCGCCCGGCTGCACAGATAGGCCAACGCGTAGCCGTTGAGCCCCAGGCCGTCCCAGCCGCCCACGCCGCGCATCAGCAGCCAGGCCAGCAGCAGGTGGGTGCTGTGCATGACGATCATGATGCGCAGCGAATCGCGGGCGTAGAGGTGGGCGCGCAGCACAGCGGCCATGCTCAGGTTGTGCGCTTCGAGCACCATGGCGGGCGCCAGGCACATCATGTACACCCCGGCAATGGGCAGCACCTCGGCCGGCGCGTTGAGGATGTGCAGCAGCAGCGGGTGCCCGGCCAGCAGCACCAGCGCCACGGTGAGGCCGGCCCAGCTGCTCGCACCCAAAGCGGCAAAGGCGCTGCGCTGCACCTCGTGGCCGCGGCCACTGCCCAGGGCCTGGCCCACCACCACCCCAGTGCCAATCGCCAGCACCCGAAACAGCACCGACAGGGATTCGAGCACCACCTGTGTCAAGCCAAAGCTGCCGGCCGCTGCGTCCGAGGTGTGTGAGGCCAAATACAGCCCGGCCACCGCCACCAGCATGCCCAGCACAAATTCGCCCACGATCGGGCCGGCGATGGCGTTGAGGCTGTTGCGCTGGGGGGCGGAGGCGTTCACAGCGTGGGCGGAGCGCTAGGGCAGCGGGCTGCAGCCCTGCGCGCTCAGGCGCAGGCGCCGGTCGGCCAGGGCGGCAGCGGGTTGTGAATGGGTCACCAGCACCAGTGCGCTGCCCTCGCTGCGTACCTGCTGCAGCAGCACGTCCATCACGCGTTGGGCGGTGTCGGGGTCGAGGTTGCCGGTGGGCTCGTCGGCCAGCACCAGGCGCGGGCGGTGCACCAGCGCGCGCGCAATCGCCACCCGCTGCAGTTGCCCGCCCGAGAGTTCGGCTGGCAGCCGTTGCTGCAAGCCCTGCAGGCCCACCGCGTCGATCATGGCCTGCACCCGCTGTGGGTCGCTTCGGCCCAGCAGCAGCAAGGGCAGGCCCACGTTGTCGGCCACGCTCAGATGTGGCAGCACATGAAAGGCTTGGAACACAAAGCCCAGGTGCTCGCGCCGCCACAGCGCGCGCTGGGTGTCGTTGAGCTGGCCCAGGTCGGTGCCTTGGTGCAGCACCTGGCCTTCGGTCCAGCCGTCCAGCCCAGCCATGCAGTTGAGCAGGCTGGATTTGCCCACGCCCGAGTCACCGACGATGGCCACAAACTCGCCGTTGTCCACCTGCAGGTGCACGCCACT
>CAMBOY010000172.1 GCA_945869245.1 Hydrogenophaga intermedia | reverse complement strand
AGCCGCCGTCCAGTGCCACACGCCCGGCTACCCGGTGGGTAGGCGTGATGGGTACGGCGGCGCCCGAGGCCAGCAGCAATGTGCTGGCTTCTTCTAAGCTGCTGCATTGGCCGACGGGCCATTGCTCGGAGCGCAGGCCAAACCAGTGTGGCAGGCGCGAATGTGTGGAGCGCAGCCAGAACTTCTCAGTGGAATAAAGCGCCAAGGCAAGCGCAGTGGAGATCGCCGTGGGCAGCAGTGGAATGGGTCGTGTGATGGCCGCTCGCACATCGATCGGGGACCGCCGCAGCACCTCAAAGTCGCTGGCGTCCAGAAAGGATTTGATCCAGTCCGGGTAAATGCGCGGCAACACAAACGGGCGTTGGCCGCGCAGCAGCTGGCCCCATTCAATGTTGACAGGCGTGCGAGAAAACCGCTCGACAGCGGCCTCCAAAGACTGCCGCAGCCTGCCCGTCACCGAAGCCACTGCGATGGCAGCGCCAGCGCTGGCGCCCACCAGCAGCCGAGGCTCCCAAGCGGAGCACTCTTTGAGCCCCTCGACAAAACCCGCCTGCCACCAGCAGCGGTTGCCACCGCCGGCAAAGACAACGGTGTGGAAAGACTTGGCGCAGAAATCGGCTGCGTTGATGGGCTGCATCGATTGTTCCCCCTGAATCTGGAGAGTGTATCTAGCGCCTCAGCCAATCGGCCCATGCTGGCGCTGAGTGTGATGTCAACCGGCTTTGGCCGCGCGAGCGCCAAAAATCGCGCTGCCCACCCGCACCAGGGTGCTGCCGGCGTGCACGGCGGCTTCTAGGTCGGCGCTCATGCCCATGGACAAGGTGTCCAGCGCCAAGCCTTGCGCCTTCAAGCCATGAAACAAGGCGCCGGCGCGGTCGAACAGCTGTTTCTGCGTCGCAAAGTCCGGCGCCGGCTCGGGAATGCACATCAGTCCGCGCAGCCGCAAGCCTGGCAAAGCCGCCACCGCCTGCGCCAGCTCAGGCAGAGCATCCGGCGCCACCCCGGCTTTGTTGGCACCCCCGTCCACATTCACCTGCACACACACCTGCAGCGGTGGCATATCGGCAGGCCGCTGCTCCGACAAGCGTTGGGCAATTTTGAGCCGGTCCACGCTGTGCACCCAGTCGAAGTGCTCGGCCACCAGCCGGGTTTTGTTGCTCTGGATCGGGCCAATGCAATGCCACTCGATGGCAATACCGGGGCACAGCTCACGCAGGGCGGCGATTTTGTCCACGCCTTCTTGGATGTAGTTCTCACCGAAAGCGCGCTGGCCGGCGGCCACCGCGTCGGCCACCGCGTCGGCGCCAAAGGTTTTGGAGACCGCCAGCAACTGCACCGCCGTCGCCACGCGCCCCGCTTGTGTGCAGGCTGTCTCAATGCGGCGCTGCACCGCCACCAGCCCATGGGCAATCGTCGTCATAATCGCTCACTGTTGTAGTGGAACCCCCAAGGACATCGGATGGACATCACCCAATTGCTGGCTTTTGCGGTCAAGAACAAGGCCTCGGATTTGCACCTGTCGGTGGGTTTGCCGCCGATGATACGGGTGCATGGTGATGTGCGCCGCATCAACGTCGATCCACTGGACCACCGCCAAGTCCACGCCATGATCTACGACATCATGAACGACAGCCAGCGCAAGGTGTACGAAGATTTGCTGGAGGTGGACTTTGCGTTTGAAATCGAAGGCTTGTCGCGCTTTCGGGTCAACGCGTTCAACCAGCAGCGTGGCGCTGGCGCGGTGTTCCGCACCATCCCGACCAAAATCCTGACGCTGGAGCAGCTCGAGGCCCCGCGCATCTTCGGCGAGCTGGCGCTGCGACCCCGTGGTCTGGTACTGGTGACCGGCCCCACCGGATCGGGCAAGTCGACCACGCTGGCGGCCATGGTCAACCACCTCAACGAAAACGTGTTCGGCCACATCCTGACCATCGAGGACCCGGTGGAATTCATCCACGAGTCCAAAAAATGCCTGGTCAACCAGCGCGAGGTCGGCCCCGACACCCACAGTTTCTCCAACGCCTTGCGTTCGGCGCTGCGCGAAGACCCCGACGCGATTTTGGTCGGCGAAATGCGCGACCTGGAAACCGTGCGGCTGGCCTTGACCGCCGCCGAGACCGGCCACCTGGTATTTGGCACCCTGCACACCTCGGGCGCGGCCAAAACCATCGACCGCATCATCGACGTGTTCCCGCCACAAGAAAAAGATATGGTGCGGGCCATGCTGTCGGAGTCGCTGCTGGGCGTGATTTCACAGGTGCTGTGCCGGCGCAAGGACGGCACGGGCCGCATCGCCGCGCACGAAATCATGATTGGCAACAACGCCATCCGCAACCTGATCCGCGAAAACAAAATCGCTCAGATGTACTCAGCGCTGCAGACAGGCCAAAGTATGGGCATGCAAACCCTGGATCAGAACCTGCAAGAGCTGCTCAAGCGCAATCTGATCACGCCGGCCGAGGCGCGCAGCAAAGCCAAACTGCCTGAGCAATTCCCTGGTTGAGGATGTGGCCCCCACGCTCCACCGTTGCACGGGTCGCTGCCCCCCAAGGGGGCTGGCCGCGCTTGGGACGGCCCGGCGCTTTGGCCGAATGGCCCCCACGCTCCACCGTTGCACGGGTCGCTGCCCCCCAAAGGGGCTGGCCTTGCGCCGTTTAACCACCGATTACAAGGACGCTGCATGGAACGCGATCAGGCTTCAAAATTCATCAACGATCTGCTGGCCCTGATGGTGGCGCGCACCGGCAGCGACCTGTTTATCACCGCCGACTTCCCGCCGGCCATCAAAATCGACGGCAAGGTCACCAAGGTGTCCTCGCAACCGCTCACGCCCACCCACACACTGGCGCTGGCCCGTACCCTGATGAACGACAAACAGGCGGCGGAATTTGAGCGCAACAAGGAGTGCAACTTCGCCATTGCGCCATCGGGTGTGGGCCGGTTTCGGGTCAATGCGTTTTTGCAACAAGGCAAGGTGGGGCTGGTGCTGCGCACCATCGCCGCCGAGCCGCCCAATATCGAAGGCTGTGGCCTGCCCGACCCGATCAAGGACCTGGCGCTGACCAAACGCGGCTTGTGCATCATTGTGGGCGCGACGGGCTCGGGCAAGTCGACCACGCTGGCGGCCATGATCGACTGGCGCAACCAGCACACCCAAGGGCACATCATCACGATCGAAGACCCGGTGGAGTTTGTGCACCCGCACAAAAACTGCGTCATTACCCAGCGCGAGATCGGCATCGATACCGACAGCTGGGACATCGCACTCAAAAACGCGCTGCGCCAAGCGCCCGACGTGATCATGATGGGCGAAATCCGCGACCGCCACACCATGGAACTGGCCATGCGCTTTGCCGACACCGGGCATCTGTGCCTGGCCACACTGCACGCCAACAGCACCAATCACGCGCTGGAAACCATCATCAACTTCTTCCCTGAAGAGCGGCGCGAGCAGCTGCTCATGGACCTGTCCATGAACCTGCGTGGCATGGTGTCGCAGCGCCTGCTGCAAAAAGAAAACGGCAAAGGCCGCGCGGTGGTGGTGGAAGTGCTGCTCAACACCCCGCTGATTGGTGAACTCATCGTCAAAGGCGAGTTCCAGAAGATCAAAGACGTGATGAAGAAGAGCACCAATCTGGGCATGAAGACCTTCGATCAAGCGCTGTTCGAGGCCTTTGAAAGCCGACTGGTGAGCTACGACGACGCCTTGCGCCACGCCGATTCGGTCAACGATCTGCGACTGACGATCAAGCTCAACAGCCAACGCGTGCGCAGCCAAGACCTGGCCGCCGGCACCGAAAACCTGTCCATCCTGTGAGAACACCCATGTCTGTGATCGCCGACAAGCCCTACGAATCCACCCCACCCCGCCGCGTGGCCTTTGTTGGCCTCGGCGTCATGGGCTACCCCATGGCCGGACACTTGGCGCGCGCCGGACACACCGTGGCGGTGTACAACCGCACCGCCTCCAAGGCAGCCGATTGGGTCGCTGCGTGTGGTGGGCGGGCAGCTGCCACGCCACGCTTGGCCGCCCAAGGTGCGGAGCTGGTGATGAGCTGCGTGGGCAACGACGACGATCTGCGCGCTGTGATGCTGGGTGCGGACGGTGTATTCGCTGGCCTGGAGCCAGGCGCGACCGTGGTGGACCACACCACCACCTCGGCCACCGTGGCGCGCGAACTGCACCGCGCGGCGGCCACCTTGGGTCTGCACTTCATCGACGCCCCAGTCTCGGGCGGCCAAGCCGGCGCACAAAACGGTGCGCTCACGGTGATGTGCGGCGGCGCGCAAGCCGCCTTTGACGCGGCGCAGCCCGTGGTGCGCGCCTACGCCCGTGCGGTGACCCGCCTGGGCGACAGTGGAGCGGGCCAGCTCGCCAAAATGGTCAACCAGATCTGTATTGCGGGCTTGGTCCAGGGCCTATCCGAAGCGATCGCCTTCGGCCAACATGCGGGCCTGGACATGCATCAGGTGCTTGATGTGATTGGCAAAGGCGCTGCCCAAAGCTGGCAACTCGACAACCGCGGCAAAACCATGGTCGACGACCACTTTGACTTTGGTTTTGCGGTGGACTGGATGCGCAAAGATTTGGGGCTGGTGCTCGACGAGGCCAAGCGCAACGGCGCGCGCCTACCAGTGACCGCCTTGGTCGACCAGTTCTATGCCGATGTGCAAGCCATGGGCGGACGGCGGCTGGACACGTCCAGCCTGATCAAGCGCCTGCGCTGAACCGGCTCAGGGCTTGGTGGTAGCCGGCGCTGCCGGCTGCTGTGGGGCGGGCGGCCGCATGCGGGTGAGCTCTTCCTCGGTGATGACCTCGAAGGAGCGCACCACTTTGGCCACCCCCCCCACCGCACGCGCTACTTCGGCCCCCCGGTCGGCTTCGCGCTGGGTCACCCGACCCATCAAATACACCGTGCTGCGGTTGGTCACCACCTTGTAGGCGTTGGCCACAATATCGGGTGCCTGGGTCAGGGCCAGGCGCACCCGGCCGGTGATCACCGAATCGTTGGCACGCTGGGTCAACCCCACCGGACCGCTGATATCGAGCTCATTGACAATGGACTGCACGTTGTCGACTTGGGCCACGATCTGCTCGGCGGCTTGTTTGTCGCTCTCATTGGCCACCTCACCCAACAGCAGCACCCGGCGGTTGAAGCTGGCGATCTCAAAGCGGGCGTTGTTGGGAAAACGCTCGCGCAGGCGCGACGCCGCACGCAACTCAATGCCCTGGTCTTCGAGCTGTGCGCCACTGGTGCGGCGGTCTACCCCGACCAACACCGCCCCACCCACCAACAGCGGCGCACACGCACTGAGCGCCAGGCCGGAGGCCAACAGGGAAAGCAAAAAAGCGCTGCGGGTCATGCGCGAAGTGAGGTTCATGAAGGATTCTCCGTTTCGTTGGTGGATACAGGCCATCCCAGCAACTGGATGTCGAGGCCGTCGCACAGCGCGTGCAACACCAAGTGCTGGATTTCCAAAATGCGCGGCGCCTGGTCGGACGAGACACACACGTGCACATCGGTGTCCTTGAGCAACTTGGCCATGGCGCCGCCTTTGTGCCCGGTCAGGGCCAGCACCACCATGTCGCGCTCGTGGGCGGCTTCGATGGCGGCCAACACATTGGCGTCTTGGCCATTGACCGACACCACCAGCAACACATCGCCAGCATGCCCCAGCGCCCGCACGGAGCGCGCATACACCGAGCGCCCACCATGGTCGAGCGCCATGCCGCTGAGCATCGTGGCGTCGGCCGACAAACAAAAGGCTGCCAGCTCGGGCCGCTCGCGCTCGTAGCGCCCAATAAAGGCCCCTGCCCACTGCGAAGCCAAGGCGCCACACGGCCCATTGCCGCAGGTCAGCACTTTGCCCCCGCCGGTGATGCAAGCGACCACCGCCGCGATGGCGTCCTCAATCACCGGAGCCAAGGTTTGGGCACACTGGTACTTGAGGTCGGCGCTGTCGATGAATTGCTGTTGGATGCGTTGCACAAGCATGGGCGCGATGATAAGGCCCACCACGGCCGTTCAATCAAAACCCTGTGCGTCAAAGGCCGCCTGAAGCCAAACTGGCTCGCGCGCATCGCCGTCCCAGGTCAACACATCAAAACGGCAGGCCGGCAAATGCTCAAAACGGGCCAAAAAATGCCGCGCCGCCCACACCAGCCGGCGCCGCTTGGCCCAGCCCACGCTGGCAGCGGCGCCGCCGTACTGGTCTGAGGCGCGCAGCCGCACCTCCACAAACACCAGCGTCGCATCGCGGTCCCGCATAATCAGATCGATTTCACCGCCCCCACGCCCAGGGGTTTTGAAATTGCGCGCCACCACGGTCAGGCCGGCGCGCTGCAAAAACGCCAGCGTGCGGTCTTCGGCGGCATCGCCACGCTGTTTGGTGCTGGACTTTGAACTGCGCACCGCCTCTTGTTGCCCCGGAATGCTTGGCATCGATGGACCTCTCCTCCCTGCATGCGGTCACACACGGCGTGTGCGCCCAGCAGCATTATCCCCAGGCCACCTTGTACATGGTGGCCACCCCAATCGGCAATCTCGCGGACATGGGATTGCGCGCCATCCACGTGCTGGGCCTGGTCGACGCCGTGGCCTGCGAGGACACCCGCCACACCGGTGGCCTGATGCAGGCCCTGGGCTGGGACAAGCCTTTAATCAGCCTGCACCAACACAACGAACAGAGCGCGGCGCAGCAGGTGCTGGCGCGCTTGGTGCAGTCCGTGCGGCAAGCGGGTCACCGCTGCGTGCCGATACCCGGCCCCAGCAGCCTGACAGCCTTGCTGGCGGTGGCTGGCCAAGGTGGCGACGATCCGCGTTTTGTGTTCCACGGGTTCTTGCCCACCAAAGGCGGCGCCCGTGAAGCGGCCGTGACTGCTCTGGCGCAGGACCCGCGCGGCCACATCGTGCTGGAGTCTCCACACCGCATCGAAGCCTTGGCGCAAGATTTGGCGGTGCTGCAGCATCGCCCACTCACCATTGGCCGCGAGTTGACCAAAC